>JAKAVW010000237.1 GCA_021827445.1 Pseudomonadota bacterium | reverse complement strand
CCCCATGAAGGTGATGATTCGTAAAAATGCCGCTGGTGAACTGACGGCGTATGTGCCCAAGAAAGACCTCGAGGAACCCATTACCGAGTGTCAGAAGCCGGAACTGTGGGGCGGGGTGGTGACGCTGGCGAACGGCTGGCGCCTGGAATTGCCGGAGATGCCCGGTGATACCCGTCTGCCGATTACCGTAGAAGCGCGTCGCCTGGAGGGTTGAGAGGATGGAACTCACTGACGAAGATCTCACGGTACTTTTTGATCTGGGCCGAAATGCCTGCCGGTCTGGTGAGGGTATCCTGCCTGTTTTGCGTACCCGCTTCCCCGGACTCCCCATTACCCAATGTCCCGCCGGCGATGTCAGCGACGAACCTTTCCGTACCGGTGAGTATTTTGACCTGCATTTGTTGGATACCCGCGACCATTGTCCGAAAATCACCTCCGACTCCCAGGCGGCAACCGGCCTGCTGCTGGCCATGCACCGGAGTACGACATGACTGCGCTGGAAATCCCGCTCTCGGACCCCGACATCAGCACCAGCGAACTGGAGGCCGTAGAGGCGGTATTGCGTTCCACCCGCATCAGCGCCGGGGAACAAGTGGAGGCCTTCGAAGCGGCGTTTGCCGCCTATCACGGGCGGCGCTACGCCGTCGCCGTCGCCAGTCCGACCCTGGCGTTGATGCTCTGTCTGCGCGCCTACGAACTCGAGGCGGGCGATGAAGTCATTCTCTCGCCCTATAGCTGGTGGCAGATCGGGCATGCCCTCGCGTGGTACGGGGTTCAACCGGTATTCGCGGATATCGACTACTACTCCGGCACGATCTCCCCCAAAGGGGCTGAGACCCTGATCACGGAGAAAACCGGGGCGATCCTCGCCGGCAATACCAAGGGGCATCCCGCCTTTTGGCGGGAACTGCGCACGATGGCCAACGAAAATGGCCTGATTCTGCTGGAAGATTCGACGGAGGCCATCGGCTCCCGTTATCAGGACAAACTGGTCGGCAGCTTTGGAGACAGCGCTATTTTTGCCTTTGCCCAGCCCTCTGCCCTGGTTTGTGGAGAAGGTGCCATGATCGTCACGGACGATACTGAAACCGTCAGCCGTCTGCGTCAATATCGTGCGCGGGGCATCAGTGATCGGGGCTCGGTGGTGGCGCCTACCCGCCCACCTCTGCAGGCAGAAATGAGCGATATTCAGGCCGCCATAGGGCTGGTCCAGCTCGCCCGTCTGGACGGCATCTTGCAACGTCGACGGCAGGTGGAAGCACTTTACTTTGAATACATGAAGTCCTTTGAAGGGATCAAGGATCCCTACCATGGGCCGGATGCCACCGCGGTGCACTGGTTTGTGTACGAAGTACACCTCGGTACCCGGTTCAGCCGCAGCAGTCGGGATGCCATCGTCACCGATCTCCGCGCCCAGGGTATCGAGGCGGCCTCTTACTGCCTGCCCATGCATACACAATCCTATTATCGCGAGCGGGGCGGCGGTCACTGTCCGACCGCCGTGCGGGTGTCCGACCGCACCCTGATCCTGCCTTTTCACCCGCGTCTGGGAGAAGAGGAAATCGCCTTTATCATCGAAACATTGAAGGATGCATCCGTCAATGTGGGTGCTGGTGCCGCCATTTATTAGTGTGTTGTTTTTATGTTCATTTTAATAGAGGAGAAGATTGAATGCCCATTATCACCATTAAACCCAGTGGTAAAACCGTCGAGATGCCCGTGGGGGCCAGTCTCGCCGCCGCAGTGATCGCTGCCGGTGAATCCATGGTCCTGAAGTGCGAAGGTAAAGGCGAATGCGATAGCTGCCATATTTTCGTCCAGGAAGGGCGGAAAAGCGTGTCGAAAAT
The DNA here is from genome assembly GCA_021827445.1 of Pseudomonadota bacterium. Taxonomy (GTDB): domain Bacteria; phylum Pseudomonadota; class Gammaproteobacteria; order Acidithiobacillales; family Acidithiobacillaceae; genus Acidithiobacillus. The sequence continues at coordinate 3,296 of JAKAVW010000237.1, read as the reverse complement.
CCAGCGACTGGAAAATGAGCGACTGGATACCATCGTTGGCGTCGGCAGCAAATCCCGTCTGGCCTGTCAGGCCATGATCGGTGAAGAAGATGTCGTCATCGAGCTTTTGGGATTTTCTTCGGGCTTATAAGGAGGATGTGATGGAACAGTCGCTCGTCATCATTCATGCACGTTTTGCCAACGATGGCAGTGTGCGGGAAATTGGCGAGTGTCCCAGCGGGACCAGTCCTCAGGACTGGTTCAATGCGCTGAGCAGACACTCTGCCAATGGTTATGAATCTCTCTCCGGGGGAAGGGGTATTTTTCGCCTCGAACCAGCGGTCATCGAACAGATCAAGGCTGCAGTTCTTTCCCTCGCTACATAAGGAAGCATGACTATGGACAAGGATCTTTCGGAAATCTTCAGCGGCCTTGCGGAAGGGCGCATCATTCCGTATCTCGGTCCCGGCCTGTTGCCGGAGGCCGGAGCCACCCTGCCCAGCGGGTTGCCGGCATTGGCGGAAGTGCTCAGCAGTCAGGTGACGGTGCCTCACAAGGTCCGGCGCAACCTCACCGGGGCCGCGCAGTATATCGAGAACTTCAAGCACCGCAAGACCCTCGTGGGCATGATGGACAAGACCTTTGCCGGGGATCCGCCGCTCCATCCTTTGCAGCGCGAACTGGCTGCCCGAAAACTCCCGTTGATCGTCCACCTCTGGTACGACAATGGTATGGCCAAGGCCTTGGCCGAACAGGGTACACGCTGGGGACGTATCCAGGGGCTCAGTCAGACCGAGCATTTCGGCCACTGGACGGGATATATGGATGCCGAGGGCCAGCCGGTCGAAGCCGCAGTGGCCGCCCAATGGGACACGATACTGTATGAGCCTTGGGGCTCACAAAGTCCGGCCAATAATTACCTCGTTTCTGATACGGATTTTGTCGAAGTGCTGACGGAAATTGACATTCAGACGCCGATTCCGGAGATCGTCCAGAAAATCCGCACGGGGCGCCATTTTCTTTTTGTCGGATGCCGTTTCAATGACCAGTTGCAGCGCAATTTCGCCCGCCAGATCATGAAGCGTTCATCGGATCGTCATTGGGCGCTGATAGAGGCACCGCTAACCCGGAACGAAGCGCGTTTTGTTCGCGAGCAGGGGATTCAGGTGCTCCAGATGCCCTCTGGCGTCTTGTTAGGCGAGGCCGCCGTAGCCAAGGCGGGATAAGCAGGGGACAAGGCCATGTTGTGGAGCAAAACCTGTGACTACGCGCTTCAGGCCTTAGTGTACGTGGCATCTCAGCCTGAAGATATCTGTGTTCGCAGTCAGGATGTGGCCGCTTACCTCTATGAGGTGCCCTCTCCCTACCTCTTGAAAATTCTCAAGGAATTGGCGGGGAAGGGCATACTTCAGTCGTTCAAGGGGCGCGGCGGTGGCTTTTTGCTGGCGCCGGGAATCCGGGAATCAGGACTTCTGGAGATGGTGAAGCGTATTGAGGGGGAACCTTTTGGCGATGGTTGCGTTTTGGGTCTCGCCAGGTGCGCCGATGAGACCGCATGCCCCGCTCATCACGCCTGGTCACCCATAAAAAATAAGGTACTGGAATTGCTCAGCGAGCAAACCATAGGCCATATGGCGGAGGCGGTGCGCGATGGCCGCTATGATTTACGGCTGCTGCGCAAGGCGGGATAAGGGGGTGCACCCCATGCTGATCAAAACCCCCTGACGCGCAGGAGTCACGGTCTTATACGGGGCGAATCTCCACACCGATATCCGCCGGTGCGGCGTGATAGACAGCGCTGGTCACGAGGGTATCCATACCGGTTGCCGCATAGGCCTGAATATTGGCAAGGGTAATCCCGCCCGCCGCAAACAACGTAACCTCCGGTGCCACGACGCGCAGCTTCGCAGTGATTTCTGCCAGGTGTCCGGGCGCTATTTTATCAAACTGAATCCCGGCGACTCCGGCCTGTGCCAGTGCCAGTGCGTCCGTCAGGGTGTGATCCGTCTTTTGCACTTCCACCACGATCTTGCTGGAGGGGACCTGTCTCCGGTATTGCGCCAACTGTTGCAAGAAAGGCGATAAACCACCTAAAAAAGCCAGGTGCTGGTCAAATACCAGAACACTTTCCGAGATGCCCAGCCGGTGCGGCATGACTCCCCCGGCGAGAGCAGCCATGACGGCAAAGCGCCGTATTCCAGGAATATTCTTACGCGTCGCAACCACGGATATTCGGGGATTGCTCTGGCGCGCCTGTTGTACCAATTGCGCGGAGTAGGTCGCGATGCCACACGCGTACTCCAACACGTTTTGCGCCACTTTCCAGGCGGAGTGGGCGGCGCTGGCGGTTCCCTCGGCAGTCAGCAGGGTAGAGCCTGACGTCGCCGAAATGCCGGACGGTCGGCTCCCGGTCACGGTAAGGCCGCAGGCGTCTAATATCTTCACTGCGAGTTCCGTACCGGCGACAGTAATATCCTGACGGCAGTGAAAACGCATGATGGCGGCTTTGTCACCAATGCCCAGCATCCGGGTGGTGAGGTCCAGAAAAGGCTGATCTTCCTGGATGAGTGCGGCAATTTCCTGCGGAGAGAAAAACATGATATAGCCCCTAATAGTGAACGGTCCGCGATGGCAGACCGTTCAGGGTTTTTCGATACCTACTTCGCTGGCCTTGATTACCGCGAAAACCTCGTCACCCACCTTGAGCCCGAGTCGTTCCACGCTTCGCGTGGTAATCACGGAGGCGATTATACCGGCGGAGGTTTCTACCTCGATTTCCGAAACCGCTCCACCCTTGATAATCTCAACCACTTTACCCTTCAAATGATTACGCAGACTGGTTTCCATGACCGCACCTCTGATTAACCGATAAACATTTGACACTATATCCTGCCTGGGCGGGCAGGGGATAGATGATTATCATGGCAATTGGAAAGAGACGTAACGTAACTGTAAAAACTCCTCCAACCCCCATTTGCCGCCCTCGGTGCCCAGTCCGGAAAGCTTGCTGCCGCCGAAGGGCGCCTGCGGGGTGGCGGGAGACCCGTCATTGACGCCAACGATGCCGCATTGCAGCGCCTCCGCGACGCGGTATGCGCGTCCGAGATCGCGAGTCCAGAGATAGGCGGCCAAGCCATAGGGGGTATCATTGGCGCGGGCGGTAGCTTCCGCTTCGCTGCGAAATCCCTGTATGGGCAGCAAGGGGCTGAAGCTTTCTTCGTGGAATATACGGCTCTGCGGATCGAGGTCGGCGAGGAGGGTCGGGGAGCACCACAGGCCTTGTGCATCCCCTCCGCACAGAAGTCTCGCACCCCGGT
>JAKAVW010000236.1:4326-5145 GCA_021827445.1 Pseudomonadota bacterium | reverse complement strand
TAACCACGCACATGAATATGATGCTGTCCGGGTCGCCGGTAGGTTAATCGGTGGATGAGCCACGGGTAAGAGTGGAAATTGAAGATCACCGGCTTGCTGGAAGTAAACAGCGCCGCGAACTCACGATCCGTCATCCCGTGTGCGTGTTCGGTATGTGGTACCAATTTGAACAAGTCCACCACATTCACGAATCGAACCTTGATGTCGGGCACGTGTTGACGCAGTAGGGCGGTGGCGGCCAGAGACTCGAGAGTCGGCACGTCACCGCAACTCACCATGACCACATCAGGTTCAACCCCTTGGTCATTGCTCGCCCAGCTCCAGATGCCAGCGCCCCTTGTGCAGTGCGCCACAGCCGCCTCCATGTCCAGGTACTGCAGATTCTTTTGCTTGTCCGCGACGATCACATTGACATAATTAACGCTTTTCAGGCAGTGATCGGCGACGGAAAGCAGGCAGTTGGCATCCGGCGGAAGATAGATGCGCACCACGCTGGGGCTCTTGTTAGCCACCACGTCGAGAAAACCGGGATCCTGATGCGTGAAACCATTGTGGTCCTGCCGCCAGACCAGTCCGGTCATCAGCAGGTTGAGTGACGCCACATCGGCCCGCCAGGGTAGTGCGTTACATTTTTCCAGCCACTTGGCGTGCTGGTTGAACATGGAGTCAATGATGTGGATGAACGGTTCGTAGCTATTGATGAGGCCGTGCCGCCCGCTTAGCAGATAACCCTCCAGCCATCCCTCTATGGTATGCTCGCTGAGCATTTCCATGACCCGTCCCTGCAAGGCCAGTTCGCCGCCGTCGGCATCTTCCGGG
>JAKAVW010000236.1:0-4316 GCA_021827445.1 Pseudomonadota bacterium | reverse complement strand
GTGACCTCATAAAGGGCTGTGAGTTTGTTGGATTGGGTCTCGTCCGGGCCGAAGACGCGGAAGTTCTGCATATTCAGCCGCATGACCTCCCGAAGGAAATTTCCCAGAGTGGGTACGTTGCCAGCCAGAGTTCCTCCGGTTTTTTCGATCTCCACGGAGAACGTGCGGAAGTCAGGCATATCCAGAGGGCGGCGCAGCAGACCCCCATTGGCTACGGGGTTGGCACTCATGCGCCGCCGCCCCTTGGGCGCCAAAGCTTGCAATTCAGGGATCAGTCGGCCCTGCTCATCAAAGTGTTTTTCCGGTTGGTAGCTGCGCAGCCATGATTCCAACAGGGTCAGATGGGCCGGGTTGGTGGCCACGTCCGGGAGGGGGATTTGATGGGCTCGCCAGAAACCTTCCAGATAGTGCCCGTCCACCTTCCGGGGTGCCGTCCAGCCTTTGGGACTTCGAAGAATGATCATCGGCCAGCGGGGGCGGTAAGCCGCACCGGTCTGCCGGGCCTTTTCCTGGAACTTGCGAATCTCCAGGACACAGTGTTCCAGGGTGGCGGCCATCGCCTGATGCATGCTCTCTGGATCGCTGCCCTCCACGAAGTAAGGGGTATATATCCATAACCGACGAAGAGCGCTTCCAATTCCGCATGACTAATGCGCGCCAGAATGGTGGGGTTGTTGATTTTATAGCCGTTGAGATGGAGCACCGGCAGGACCGCCCCGTCGGTAATCGGATTGAGGAATTTGTTGCTATGCCAACTTGTGGCCAAAGGTCCGGTCTCCGCCTCGCCATCGCCGACCATCACCAGGGTGATCAGGTCCGGGTGGTCAAAGACCGATCCGAAGGCATGCGAAATGCTGTAACCAAGTTCGCCGCCCTCATGAATGCTGCCGGGTGTTTCCGGGGTCGCGTGGCTACCGATGCCCCCGGGGAAGGAAAACTGCTTGAAGAAGCGCTGCATGCCCACCAGATCTTCACGCATGTCCGGATACATCTCGGAATAGGTTCCTTCGAGATATGCCTGAGACAGTACCGCTGGTGCCCCGTGACCGGGTCCGGAGATGTAGATCGCGTTCAGATCGTACTTGTTGATCAGCCGGTTGAAGTGAATATAAGTGAAGCACTGGCCAGCGTCCGATCCCCAATGACCCAGAAGTCTTGGCTTGATATGTTCTAGTGTGAGGGGTTCCCTGAGCAATGGGTTGTTCCTGAGGTACAACATTCCCAGGCACAGATAGAGACTGGCTTGCCAGTAGGCGTCAGTTTTGCGCAACTCATCCGGGGCGAGCGGAGTTCCTTGGATGGTCGCGCGAGCCGGTCCATAGGCGCTGAGGCTCTCGTCTTCGTAAACCGTCGTCGGTGCCTTGGCGGCAGTGATCATGATGGGTCCTCCGTTGTCTAAAAACCCTGGGACGAAGATTGAGCGTACAGGGGATGGGGAAATCAGTTTTAGTCATCCGCCTGCCGCCCCTCACCCGTTCAATCGGAGAGGGATGGTGAGCCCGTCGCAGCGGCGCCGCGCATCCGGTCGATCTCGCGTTCGGCGGCAAGCCAGTGCGCCTCGCAGTCTCCCTACTCTCTAAAACATCCAGGTCTGAGCATCCCTCCGCCTCCTGGAGCAGGAACAAAAACAGCGCATCGTGGGTGAGCTGGGCATCTTCCCAGGTGCCGATACCGGCATATAACCCCTCCTGATAGATTTGCGCCACGCGGGTTTGCAATGGGTTGAGTTCCACGATCAGCCTCTGGGACAATTCATGTTCATGGGCGGGCGTGCCCGAATCCGAGAATACACCCAGAATATGACGCTTTTATGAACGCCAGCGAATCCGACCGAGAAAAAGCAACGAACTACCGCCTCATCCAATGGCCCCGACCCCAGAACCAGCGCCCGCCTCTATGCCACCAGCGGCCCGGTGCCCAGCGGGCGTAGGGATGGGGTGGATAGGCCCAGCGCCCCGGTCCCCATATCCATCGTCCCTGCCAGCCCCAAGCCCCGGGTACCCAGATCATGCCCCCCGCCGGCATCGGCGGGACCGCCACCACCGGCGGAGGGGGTGGCGGTCCGGGCACGACCACCGCTCCGGGGATTGATCCCTCCATATAGGCGGGTCCCGGTGCCACCACACACCCGCTCAGGACAGTGAGCCATCCCGCCGCCAATATCACCCTCCAACCCATATGTCTGCTCATTTTCCCAGATCGCTCCGCTTTTCAAGGTATTCATCACGCTCAATCTCACCACGTGCATAACGCTCGTCCAGGAGATTGGGGGCGGCGGCACTCCCATTGTCGCTCATGCCAGTCCTGTGCTCCATTCGATGTCGACAGGTAAAAGCCCCCCGGATCAGGGACGCAATGCCGAGCACGATCCCCACGATGACCAGCAGGCACAGCAATCCCCAAAACAGCCCGAAACCGCCCATCATGTCAGAACCGTAATAGCCGGGACCCCAACCACCCATCATGCCCGGACCATAATAGAAAGGCACCCCCGGTCCCAGTTGCGGCGTCGCTGATGGACTCGATGTGGTAGTGGCGACCGTCTGCGCCATGGCTAACACCGGTACCATCATGAGACTTATCGCCGCGCCAACCATGCGGATCCCCTTTTTTCGCTGTGATACATCCATGCTGTCCATCGATCGATCTCCTGTTGTGGGAATATCGGAATGCCGAATGCCACCATCTCGTCGTTGCAAGTATAGTCCGGCTTTGCTCCCATGACTGTGAGCTGCGCCAGTATCGCCAACAGGTCCCCCAGGTGCCGATAAACAGGTAGGACTGCTATCTGATGGATTGCACCCATAGCCACCCAATACACCACCGTCCTTCGGCTGCGCATACTGCCGGAAGACTATGCCGCCGTAAAAGCCAAGGCGGCAGCCTATCGCCAACCGTACCGGCAGTGCGGCATTCCGGGAGCAGGCCGCCCGCGCCGCCGCCCGTCTGGGCATAGCGGTCCGGGATGCCGATTTGCAAAAGGTGTGGCAACGGGAGCTGGAAGCGATGCAACCGAAACAGCCACAACGCGAGATCTGGATTTTATGCCGCATTCCGCTTGAGCGGCAGTCTCACGTCGATTCCATCCCATGGAACAAATACGTGCCCATCTGCATCTTTCTCAATAACCATCCATTCCATGAGAGCGCCCACGTCTTTGTGGACGTTGCGATAATGACGGCCAAGACGTTTTGCCAAGGCATAGATCGACAGCGGCCCGGAGGCTTTCAGAGACTCCACCAATTCCCAGCGCTTCGACGTGAATACATCGCCGAATTGCGCCATGTTGGCAAAACCGACACCAAAATGACCGACACCCTCTATACTACCCACTCGAAACTGCGAGGAGTCCAAAAAAGCCCACATGAAGCGGGCTGAAGGAGGAGGAATGAATGTTATGTTATCATGAACCTGAGATGACATCTTTATTTCTGACCGCATATTTTATTTGAAACTATAATGGCGCATCGAAAGTACGATATCCTGCTTGGTTTTTTATATAGTATTCTATTGTTCATAAATAATCAGCCTATTACTAAGTTGCTCTTAGCGAAAAATGGTTTCTTCTGATGCGTCGTGCTGACTCACCGCCTTGTGGACACCTCGTTATTATTGCGTTATTGCTCACCGCCTTTGGTGAGATCCGTTAACTTCGCTTCCGCATCAGCTAACGACGCATGGTCGCTGAGAAATCCATAGGGACCAAAAATCTCCCAATGAATCCGCCCATCCTTTTCAGTGACCTCGTGAATTTGATAAGGATCGGTTGTTTGTACAATCCTGCGTTGTGTCATAATTCCTCTTCCTCTCTCCGGTAACGCCGCACTCCCCTGACCGTTATCCTGCCTTGCGCAAGTGCATATCGAGGTGAATGTCGGCGAACGGGCAGCGCACCCCGCCCTTGGCCGTGCGCTCTACCAGTCCGAGTTCAGCAAGCACCAGCACGTCGTCATGAACACGGCGTACATCCCGGCCCGCCCGGCGGGCCAACTCCCTGATGGACATTTCCCCCGCACTCATGATCTGGCGCACCAGAGACCATCGCAGTGCGGTCAGTCGGCTCAGGAACACATCCGGTGATTCAAAGTTCAGGGTTTTCCCCTGGTAGGTTTCCGCCTGCGCGGCTCTACCTGCAGCGCGTAGAACTGCTTTCCAGTTTCGAAAAACTCCCCATATGCAGTAAAATCTAGGGGGGTAGGTTAGATCGGAGGGCTGGTGATGGTAGGACTGGTAAGGCCAAGCCCAAAGGGCCGGGAGGGAGAAAGCCCTACGACCGGATGTTGCTCTTCAAGATGATGGTGTTACAGCAACCGCAC
>JAKAVW010000235.1 GCA_021827445.1 Pseudomonadota bacterium | reverse complement strand
CGCATTGGCCTCTTCGAGGACCCCGGTATTCTTGGGGTTGAAGAAGTAATCTTTGACTTTATCGGTATAATCCCACATGGCGTCAGCTCCGATGTCCGCAGGAGGAGGCTGAGGAAGCGGAGGCTTCGTCTCCCGTGGTGAATGACGACCCGCAACCGCAGGTTCCCGTAGCATTGGGGTTTTCGAAACGGAAGCCACTGCCGCTGAGTTCGTCCACATAGTCAATGACGACCCCGCTAAGCAGCGTGGCGCTGGCGTTGTCCACGTAAACCGGCACGCCCTCTATCGCCACCACGGTGTCCTCGGCGCCGGCTTCGGCCTCCAATCCCATTCCATATTGATAACCGGAACAACCGCCTCCGGTCACCGCAACCCGTAATCCGCTCGCTTCAGGATTCTCGGCAAGCAGATTCTTTACGACATCAATGGCTTTTTCCGTCAATATCAGCATGACATACTCCTTACGCGACAGGGGTTCCTGTGTGCTTCTTTGCAAGACTTGGGCCAGTTTTGGGATTTGTTATCAACTCATTGTTATTATGATGATTAACAACGGATGTTGAGGTGTTGTTAGTGCGTTTTGTTGGTTTCTCTACATCTCCTAGGATGGTTTTGCAAGAAAACGAACATCACGGGGCAGGGCCGAGATGTCAAAAACCCGGAGACCGCTGGGTATCCGGGTTTTCGGTAAAACCGTGGCAAAAGCGCTTATACGGGCCGGTTTTCACCGGGATCACGTACCGGACCCATGCCCGCCAGGCAGTCCGTATAGCTGATCTCGGGAAATACGGCGCTGTATTGCAAGGCACTCTCGGCGATGCGGTTGATCTTACCCGCCGTGTCGAGCTTTTTGAGGTCGTTGCGTTCCAGTCCGAGCAAGTCCAGCAGTTCATTGTAGACCGTCGCTTCGTCCAGCGGCAGGATATAAAATGGAATACCTTTATATTCCAGATGGTAACGCTTGCTGAAGTCGATATTGTTGCAGTAAATAAAATATTTACCGGAGGGCTCCAGGTACTCGGCAAGTACCGTTACCAGTGCGTCCAGATAACCAAAAGACAGAAGATAGCAGGATAAAAAAGAAATCTTTTGGGCGCCCGGCTCTGCCGAACTGATGACTTGTTGCGCGAGGATTTCCGGTGGACGTGCTTCATCGGCCACGGCGGTGGCAAACTTGATAGCCAGTTCGCCGCGAAAACCGAAGCGTCCCTGTGCATTCAATTCTCCCTTGAATACCTGGTTCAGCAGCCTTTTCTGAGTGTCGAGCCCTGCAAATGCGCTTTGTTCGATGCTGATGGACATAAATGACTCCATATGGGTAGGGGTAAAATATTGCATCCTGATCGGGTTGCGGATGCTTATAGGTTTTTAGCCATGGGCAGCCAGCAGGTTCCAACCACTGGCATCTTCCGGGCCGAAGCACTGGGCATAATCATTACAAACATTGCAACTGGGTGCTTGGCAGAGCCGGACTTCAGCCTGGTCACACAACTGCTTATAAAAGAACTTCTTCCATTTCATGTTGCCGGTATTTTTGAAATAGAGTCCCGGAAAATGGCGTTTAATAATGTCACTGAGGTCCTCACGATTCGTCAGGCCCAGGTCCTGCCACAAGTGATCATCGCCCAGGCAGCCTGTAGCGAGAATGGCCGCTACCCACTCTGTGGCCTGATTAACGCTGGCGCGGTGATCCAGTAAGAGCTTAACCAGATCGCTGGTTTCCTCATTGCGCGCGGACACTTTGTTTTCTTTCCCCAGACATTGACACAGAAAAGTCCCGCCTGCAGCGCTATGGAGATATACCTTCGTGCATTGTGCGGTCGAGCGCGATTCCTCTATCCGCGGGAAATAACGAGAAAACAGATGGCTCAGTTGCCTGATCTCCAGGCCAAGCGCCATGCTGATGTTGCCCTTGCGTTCCATGGCGCGATGGCTGATACACAGCGCAAGAAAACGTGCGTCAGAGAATGCCTCATCCGGGTTGCGACCGGACATCAGAATGTCATATATCGCAGTCTTCATTGATGCACTCCCTCTGAAGCGCTACGCCGAGACGCTGACCGCTAGGGACATGGATGCGTGGGTATAGCAGTTCTTGGGGCAAACCCGGGAGCAGGCCTCGCAGCCAATGCATTTTTCCGGATGCGCAATAGTCATGAATTTGCGTTCTGCCTCGTCATCGTCCGCCGCCACCAGTTCCCCCTCTTCAGTGATACCAATAAGGTTCAGCACATCCCGACCGCAGGCGCGAAAACAACGCCCGCAGCCGATGCACTTTTCTTCATTGATATGTTCGACAAACTGGGGTGTCCAGCCGAGCCCGCCCTTGGTGATGCCGGTTATGTCGTGCATGCTGTCATCCTCCGGGGAAGGACGCGAGCCGCGCCCTGGCCACCGTCAGATCGCGGTAGGCGGCGTAGGTACGATTCGCCAGTTCCAGAATATTCTCCCAGCCGACGGGCAAATCTTCGGCCAGATCGTGAAGATCCATTTTGGCCTGGGTGGCCTGGGCATTGAGTCGTTTTATCTCTATTTTCAATGCGTCTTTTTCGTCCACAATCAACTCCCAGTGATTGGTCTGTTCCTCTACTACCGGTAACATCTCCATTAATACAGACATGGCGTCATACTCCTATGCGCTGATGAACCATAAGCGTGAGCTACGCTGGTTCAAGGGTCAAAAGCGGGCCACCTCCGGAAATTTTTCAATCATTTCCAGGGCGCCTGCCACCAGTTTGTCACCTTCTTCGGCCAGTTTTTCCATGCTGGGGAAGCCAAAACGATGCACATCGCGCAACTGTTTGTTGACCACGATCAAACGTCCGGCAATCAGCACCATGCGGCCAAAGCCTTCATGACTCATTTTCATCATGGGCGACACCATGACTCCGGAAGCACGCTCCGTAGCCAGCCCCACGGCGTTATAAAAAAGTTCCACCCGCCACAGTATTTCGGGATCAGGATCGCCAATGATGGGTATCGCCCGGCGCTGCTCCTTATCCAGCACGTAGGGTGCCAGCAGTTCCATGTCGGACTTTTTTTCCCAGGCACCATAACTATCCTGTGCCCGCCACTGCTTGACCAGTTCGCGAAAAAACAGGGACTCTTCCGGCAAAACCACCGCCACTGCAGTATTCTCAGGCATGACTTAACTCCTCTTCGTCATCAAAATTAAACGCTTTTTCTGCACCCTTGTTCATGACTTTGCGCAGCCAGGGGGGTGGGTTTCCCTGTAACACGACTTGCAGTTTGTCGAGTATTTCGTTGATAGGTTCTGGTTCATTCACCTTGATGGGATGAATTTTCATGGCGACTACCCGCGCCGCACCGGAGCCGCCAATAGCGGCCACATACAAAATGGCGCAATCTTTGATGGCTTCCAGCTTGGGGGCCAGCTTGTCTTCGTTGCCATCTTCGGCAAGTTCACCGTCAAATTGCACGGCCTCCAGAAAATGGTGACCTTCTACACTGAGTTCATAAATGGCGATGTTTTTTGCCCAACCAAAATGGGCATCGACTCTCTGCATATCCTGCGTTGAAAATGCGACTTTCATGGTGCCTCCTGGGCTTTGACCAGATAAAAAGTGACTACTGCGTTCCGCATCCTTAACCAAACGCAAACGGCGCATGTGCATCGTGATCCTCCATGGGTAGTGGCCAACTATCCGGGCGATTTTCTTCTTCCTGTGTCATTAACAGGTTACCGATCTCGAAGGTCAGATCGCGGGCACCGCGATAGCCGAGGGACAGACGATGGGCGGCACCGAGCTGGTCAAAAATAGGCAGTCCCATGCGCAGGAAAGCGATATCCAGCCGCGCCGCCGCCTGCCGTCCATGGGAGTGGGTGATGAGCAGGTCACAGCCCGCACTTCGCGCTTCCAGGTCTTCCAGATCACCGATGAGCACTTCTTCACAAGGCATCTGTTCGAGTAGCGGCGAGTGGGTGGTGGTCACTGCAGCAGTGATGATCGCCCCCATTTCGTTGAACCACGATCCGATATTCCAGAGCAGGTCAGGCTCGGCGCCGATGGCGATTTTTTTGCCACCGAAGAAAAAATGACTGTCGAGCATGGCGTCGACCAACTGACTGCGTTGGCGACGATATTTGCCAGGTACCGGTTGCCCGCTCAACTGACTCAGGCAATCCAATAACTGATCCGTCGCTTCGATGCCGGTAATGCGATCGAAGAGCACATAAGGCTGGCCGGTTTTTGACATCAGGGATTCTGCCCCAGGACGCATTTGTTCGCCCAGGGCAATAGTCAGTTCCGCCTCACCCATGCGCCGGATGGCATCCACTGGTGTGCCGCCCAGGGTGTTGGGCGTGAAATCTTCCGGAATGTGGCCGTCCATGGATCCGGAAATATCGGGCAGGATGGTCGCCTCCAGCCCGAAGGATTCACTGATCTCCCGGAGTTCTTCAATATCCGCAGCGGTGAGGTGGGACCCCACGAGGAAATTGACGGAACCCTCCCGGCGCGCGCTGCTGGGTTCAGCCAGCCCCTTCACTATGCTCTCCACGGCCTTTGCCCAGCCGTCCTGAAAAGCATCCTTAAAGTCCGGGGTGGAGACGTAAACCAAGGCTAACTGGTCCAGTTCAGGGTGGATGGCGCGAAAGTTTTTGAGATAACCATCCACGTCATCGCCTTTGGTCTCGGTGACGCCGGTGGAACAGATGCCGATGATGGCTGGTTTGGTGCGCTGCTGAATACTGAGAATAGCGATACCGATATTATCCAGCCCCCCCATGACCGTCGCCACCTCACTCATGGCGGTGGTCTGCATGGGAATGCCCTCATTGAAATGCCGCTGAAAGAGCACCAGACCAAAGGCGGTACAGCCCTGGGAACCATGCAGCATGGGCATGCAATCGGCAATGCCCATGAAGGCCAGGGCGCCACCGATGGGCTGGCTCATTTTGAGGGGGTTGACCGTGCACGCTTTGCGGCTCTGAATGACGGTGCTCATGTCCGTGCCTCCCGCATATCCCAGGGCGCGGGTTTGCGCAATAAGGTCCACATGGGATTGTAGAGGGCCAAATCGATCTGTTTCACCAGATTGACCATCCCTTCGTAACCGTTATAGGCGTGATGGCGTTCCTGGTTGATGTCCACCCAGGGCATTTTGTTTTTGAGGGCGGCAAATTGGGAGCGTCCGCCCGACAGCAACACATCCG
>JAKAVW010000234.1 GCA_021827445.1 Pseudomonadota bacterium | reverse complement strand
CGGGCAGATTACAGCTGACTTGAGCAAGGTGGCGCACTGTTGCTACAAAGGATTTGCCGACCAATGAGCGATGAGGTGTGCGTAGTGAAAGTACCATTTGAGCATGGTCATGATTCCCCTGTGGCGCCCAATCTGCTGGACCAGCAATTTATCGCCCAAAGACCTGATGTGGTCTGGCATGTGGACATCACCTACATAGCCACGGCGGAAGGTTGGCTCATCTCGCGGGCGTCAACGACCAATGTACCTGCAGTCTTTCACACGGCTGGCCGCTTGAAACGGGACTGTCCACTATTGTCAGGCTACCCCACAGGCAAATCTGAATGCGTGACCACCAGATGAATCCTCAATTTTCTATCAGGAGGCATGTTCCATGTCAGCACATCTTCCTTCCCAAGTGATGACGCTCACCACTTCCGATGGCCTAAAACTTGAGGCAGATGTTTATCCCACACACCGCCCTTGGTGCATACTGGCTCATGGTAAGGCCTATGATAAAAGTGCTTGGAACCATCTGGCAGCAGACATGCAACAATGGGGATGGACTGTGTTGACCCCGAATTTTAGAGGTTATGGGCACTCTGAACAGGGAAACGGCTCGCGCTATGACCAAGATATCCTGGCGAGTATTGCTTTTGCGCGATCGAAGCATGCCGAGCCGTTGGTTCTTTTAGGCGCTTCTATGGGGGGAATAGCCATCCTTGCGGCACTCGCTGGGAATGATGTCATCGTGGATGGGGTCGTATTACTATCCCCTGCTGGAGGAATCGAATACCTACCGCACCTGTCCGGTAAAGCATCGCGCGGGCTGTTGTTGTTTAGCGAAAACGAAGCCTATGTTGCCCCGGCGCGAGAAATTGCGGCGCATCCACCTTTCCCAATCTACGTCAGGATGTGGTCTGGCGATTTGCATGCGCACAAACTCTTGGATAGCCCACAGTCAGGATCAGAGGTGCGAGCTGTTATCCGGGATTTTCTGGCGCATCACTTATAGCGACAATCCAGCAAGTCGGGAGAAACGGTTAAAATTGGTGGTATCAGGTTCAGGTGTTTGTGGATTGGCTGATTTCTACTGCCAGGACCTTCTGACGTAACGGGTATATCGTCATTGACGACAAATCATAAGGTTAAACAGAGGATTTGCCTTCCATACATAAAACTGCCAAGTATTATGAATATTTTAGTTTAACACTACGTATTAGTTGCTTTGGGGGGTTGACAATGCATGTAAGCGTTAAAACGGCAACTTTCAAACTGTTACGTCAGCTTGGGATGACCTGGATTGTGGGTAATCCTGGTTCCACCGAAGAAACCTTTCTGCAAGATCTACCAGAAGATTTTACTTATATACAAGCCTTGCACGAGGGCAGCGTCGTCGCCATCGCCGACGGGCTTGCCCAAGGCTTGCGTCAAGCGGTATTAGTCAATGTGCATACGGGCGTTGGCCTGGGCAACGCCATGGGCGCAATCCTCACGGCATATCAGAATAAAACGCCGTTGATTATTACCAGCGGTCAGCAAACGCGGGATATGTTGTTGTTTGAACCTCTTCTGACTAATGTGAATGCGGTAACCATGCCCCTTCCCTGGGTAAAATGGAGTTACGAGCCCGTCCGTCCTGAGGATGTGCCGGGCGCATTCATGCGTGCCTACGCCATGGCCGTTCAGCCTCCAGCGGGCCCTGTCCATTTGTCTTTGCCCATGGATGACTGGGATAAAATGATTACTGACCGTAATTACTTGAGGACGGTATCGCATCGGGTGGCACCAGATCCAGTGCGTCTGGCCGACTTTGCCCGACGCATTGACCAGAGTACAAATCCCGTACTGATATATGGTGCCGATATTGCTCGCTCTGATGCCTGGGATGCGGGTGTGCACTTGGCGGAACAGTTGCAGGCTCCGGTCTGGTCCACGCCTTTTAACGAAAGAGCGATATTCCCTTGCAGTAATAGCTTGTATGCGGGGATTTTGCCCGCAGCCATTGCACCTTTGGCGGACTGCCTGCGGGGCCATGACCTGGCCATTGTGGTTGGTGCACCGGTATTCCGTTATTACCCTTATGTCGCAGGCCACTATCTGCCAGAAGGCACATCGCTCCTGCAGATAACGGATGATTCTGACGCGGCTGCCAAAGCACCTGTCGGGGATAGCCTGATAAGCGATAGCTTGCTATTTTTAGAACAAATAGTGCCTATGATTGCTCCTCGCAGTCACCACGCGAGGCCTCCTCACCATGATCCGCGGGTAAAATGGTCTGCATCTACAGCATTTCTTTCTTCTGAAGCGGTCTTTGATATCCTGAAACCGCTCTGTCCTGATGAATTTATCCTGCTTGAAGAGTCTCCTTCCAACGCGCCAGCGCTTCGGCAGATTTTCGCCATTGATCAACCGGATAGCTTTTATACCTTTGCTTCTGGGCAATTGGGCTGGAACATGCCCGCAGCTATAGGTCTAGCACTGCACGAACAGATCAGTGGACGGCATCGACCAGTGATTGTTTTTGTCGGTGATGGGGCTTTTAACTATGCGCCGCAGTGCATTTACACCGGGGTACGTCACCATACACATGTTATATTCGTGGTATTGCAAAATCACGAATATGCCATTCTTAAAGAGTTTGCTATTGAAGAGAAGTTGAAAAACATCCCGGGCCTGGAACTGCCGGGAATCGCCATTGCGGATATTGGATCGGCCTATGGCGCGCACGCCACTGTCGCTATCACTGCGATACAATTAGAGGCTGCCTTCAGGGAGGCGATGGGCTACCAGGGTGTCAGTGTGCTGCAGGTACCGATCAGTTCTGATTTGCATCCGCTGATTGATTAGAGTCAGGTAAATGAATGGAATGGTTGGGCATAGAGGGGGATTAATGTTAGCTTGGATAACTCTTTATGATTGCATTGACTTTTAGTCAGGATATCGATTGCATTCTGGCTGGTGTAATCGTGGGATTTTCCTTGGGATTGATTGGCGGCGGTGGCTCCATTCTTGCTGTTCCATTGTTGCTCTACTGGGTCGGTGTACACGATCCTCATCTAGTTATCGGCACGACGGCGCTAGCTGTGGGTATCAATGCTTTCATAAATCTGATTCCGCATGCGCGTGCCGGTAATGTACGCTGGGCAGTCGCCATACGTTTTACTATTGCTGGTATTATTGGAGCTTTTGCCGGTGCTGAGTTGGGGAAAGCGATCAATGGAAAATATCTACTCATCCTCTTTGCACTGCTCATGCTTTGGATTGCTGTAAGTATGTACCGGACACGAGAAAAACAGCCAGTGGTTCATAAAAATATACCCAAACACCATGCTTGGGTATATTTTTATGGCGGTGGCACCGGTGTTTTATCAGGTTTTTTTGGCATTGGTGGTGGTTTCCTCATTGTTCCTGCACTGATGCGTTCTGCGCGGTTGCCTATTTTGAATGCCGTCGCTTCCTCATTATTAGCCGTGGGAGCCCTAGGCACAGCCACTGCCATCAGCTATTCCCTGGAGGGCCTTGTAGACTGGCGTATTGCTGCGGAATACATAGCTGGTGGAATCCTGGGGGGATGGTTGGGGGCACTTAGTGCCGATAAACTGGGACAGCGCAAAGCGGCGTTGAATGATATCTTTATCGGTGCCATAGTTTTGGTCGCCATTTATATGTTATACAGAGAAATGGGCTATTTCATATAAACTTATATGCCTTACAGGGCCGTACGATCTGGATCGTGCACACTGGTTGGATAGGCAGCAAGTTATGTTTTGCATTGGCATCATGAAAATCAATCAGGCTCCTCGGTATTTCAAGTGGGTAACTGGAAGTCCAGCTTGCCCAGGATGAGATAGGCCATGTTGATGAAGTTTTTTCGGGTCCGGTATCCCCGTGCCTTGGATTTGGCGGACTGCAGGAGACTGTGAAACCTTCGAAGATGCCGTTGCTGATGTGCCTTTCAAACCCAGGCCAAACTGACGGAGCGACTGTTCACGGACGTCCATGCTTTGCTGCGGGAAGCCGGCTACGCCGCCCGGGCTGGGCAAATCATCGACGCGAGTTTTGTGACGGTTTCCCGGCAACCCATGCGTCGAAAGGAGCGGGAGTGCGTCAATCAGGGTGAAGTGCCTACCGCGTGGCAGGACCAGCCGGCTCAGCGTCGCCGGAAAGACATGAGCGCACGCTGGGTCAAAAAGAACGGCCAGAGCCATTTCGGTTACAGGAATCACATTAAAAATTTGCTAAACTGAAGAGTGACGGGGGAGAATCTATCCACCGCAAACGACGAAAAAGTTTATTACTCGAAGTGCCCGGATTGTAATCTGGGCCAATCCAAGGAGTATCATTCATGACCCATTCAACGGATTACGTGCCCCCAAAGGTTTGGGCCTGGAACAAGGCCGAAACAGGGAATGCAGTCACTCTTCTCAATCGTCCTGTTTCAGGACCAACCCACGATAAAGAACTCCCCGTCGGGCGTCACCCACTCCAACTTTACTCTCTCGCGACGCCAAATGGCCAAAAAGTGACTATTCTTCTGGAAGAATTGTTGGCGCAGGGCCATGTCGGTGCAGAATACGATGCGTGGCTCATCAATATCCGTGACGGGGACCAATTTGGAAGTGGCTTTGTAGCGGTGAACCCGAATTCCAAGATACCAGCTCTGATGGACCACAGCGGTTCACAGCCTATTCGGGTTTTTGAGTCTGGTGCGATCTTGCTGTACCTGGCCCAGAAATTTGCGGCGTTCCTGCCTACCGATCCAGGTACGCGCGCCGAATGCCTATCATGGCTATTCTGGCAGATGGGGAGCGCACCCTACCTGGGCGGCGGGTTTGGTCATTTCTACGCCTATGCTCCCACGAAGATTGAATATGCAATCAATCGCTTTGCTATGGAAGCAAAGCGGCAGCTTGACGTGCTCGATAAGCGGCTCTCAGAAAATGAATACATAGTAGGCAGAGAATATACAATTGCTGACATGGCTATCTGGCCCTGGTATGGTGGTTTGGTCAAAGGCTGGCTTTACGATGCTGCGGAGTTTCTTTCGGTAGAGGATTACCCGAACGTTCAGCGCTGGGCAGAAAACATTTACGCCCGCCCTGAGGTGCAGCGCGGGATCAAAGTCAACCGTATCGTTGGTGAACTTTCCAGTCAGTTGCATGAACGGCATGATGCGAGTGACTTTCATCTGCGCACG
>JAKAVW010000233.1 GCA_021827445.1 Pseudomonadota bacterium | reverse complement strand
AATACCCATGGCCAGAGGCGGTGTCAGCAGCGGCAGCAACAGCAAGGCATCCACCAACCATTTGCCGCGATAATGACAATGCGCCAGCCACCAGGCGAGCGGCGTCCCCGCCAGCACCACCAGCATGAGCGCCAGGCCGCTATAGAACAGGGAAACCCGAATAGCGCCGAGATCACCGGGAGCGAACTGGAAATCATGCCAGTCCGTGGCAAAAACCAGTGCTGCAAAGGGCGCCAGCAGAAAAATCAGCACAGCGACCGCCATAAGTGTCGCCAGCCAGCGTGCGGGCGGCTGGCGTGATGCGGCAATCGCTATAGCCGTCGCATCACTCAAATGACATTCCCATTTGACCTGCCATGGGCAACCTAGCGGATACCGGAACCATATACGACACCATAAGCAACACGCCCC
This sequence comes from Pseudomonadota bacterium, assembly GCA_021827445.1. Lineage (GTDB taxonomy): Bacteria > Pseudomonadota > Gammaproteobacteria > Acidithiobacillales > Acidithiobacillaceae > Acidithiobacillus. The sequence goes on along the minus strand of JAKAVW010000233.1, from coordinate 4,785 downwards.
ATATCCATAGCCGCATCGTTGTTCTCCATTGGATATTTCCAAGCTCGATTTATATCGGTGACGACGACAAGGGTCAAGCGAGCCAAGGCGCCATGCAGACATAATCTCCCTCGGGGCATTTTTATGCTAGGCTTACACACATAGCGTCAAAGCGGGACGCCAATCTGCAAACTTTTGATAGAGTCACAGATGACAAAGAGCATAAAGACCATGCACTGGACCATTCTTATCAAATCCCATCCAGACGCCAGCGGCAACCCCGTTCTCCAAGGCCTGCGCATGGCCGCAGCGGCCGTCGCCGATGACATCGTAGTCAGTATATTTCTTACCGAAGAAGCCGCGTCATTGGCGCTACGCTTGGAAGATCTGGGAGAGAGGCAGCGTGTCCACCACGACCTCATCGCAGAGGTTCAAGAGTTAGGTGCCGAAATTCATGTGATTGGTCTCGAATGGCTGCATGCAGCTGGAAATCGGACCTTAATTCCCGGCATTAAAGTGGCGAGCATGAAAACCCTGGTTCGCCAGATGAAACTCTCTGATCAGGTCGTCACACTCTAAAATATGACCGCCATCTATGCCATGGGCGACCTGCAAGGTTGCTATGCGCCCTTCAGTTCTCTGCTGGAGCAAATCGGCTTTGCACCACAGACAGACCAGCTCTGGCTGGCGGGCGACCTCGTCAATCGGGGACCGGACAGCCACGCGGTCATCAACCGGCTTTACACCTGGCACGACCAGGTGCGGATCGTCCTCGGCAACCATGATTTCTACGCACTCGCGCGCTGGGCGGGCATCACCCCGGCAAAAAAAAGTGACACCCTCGCCCCCTTGCTGGCCGCCCCCCAGGCAGACGAATGGATGGAGTGGTTGCGCAGTGGCTCGTTGCTGCATACTGATCCACAACTGGGCTGGACCATGGTCCACGCCGCCATCCATCCCGACTGGGACATAGCAACAGCGCGAGGACATGCCGATGCTGTCGAGGGTGCCTTGCGTGATCGTCACTGGCGGCGTTTCATGAGATCCCTCTGGGCGGCGCCGGCGCCCAACCGCTGGCAGGATTGTCGCAACGAGGAGGAGGCACAGCGCTTCCGGGTCGCGGTGTTCACCCGCGCCCGCTACGTGACCGCCAAAGGCTTTTTTAGCTGGCCCAACACGCCGCCCAAAGACCCTGCCCATGAGTTTGCGCCCTGGCACCAGCGGTTTTTTGAAAGACAGACTTCTGGCGCCGTTATCTGCGGCCACTGGGCTACCCAAGGTCTGCTGGTGCAGCCGCGTTTGCTGGCATTGGACAGCGGCTGCGTCTGGGGCCGTCAACTCAGTGCCGCGCGGATTGATGGCACAGAACCCGTAATTTATCAAACATCCTGCCCGATATTTGCGCGACCGGGTAACGGATAAAAATGACACATGTGGGCTACCCCCACTGCGCAGCTTGTGAAGCAGCCACCATCAGGAGACCCAGCCATGCACGACACCCCCCTTGTCCCCGGCCGACCCAGCTATCGCAACGCCATCAGCGGCGGCTGGCGACTATTGCGACAGCACTGCAAGCCCCTCGCCGGAACCGTCATTATTTTTATGATTCTCCTCATGATCGGATTCGTTGCCGATGGCATTCTCAGCGCCATCAGTCCAGGCAATGCCGACCTGTGGCGCTTCCCTATGTACCTTTGGACATATGTCATCAGCATTGGCTTCTACCATCTGCTAGCCAAGGTCATTGCCGGACAAGACTGGGCCATGGGAGACTTGTTGTGGGGAATCGGACGGGCTGAGGCCTGGACACTGGCTCTGCTACCTGCGGCCCTGGCCACAATCCTTGTGGCTTTTTCAGGCCTGTCAGCGACACCTGGGCATCCCCTGCCACCCGACACCTTCACCCGACCAGATGTCTGGATCGCCCTGTTAGTCTCTACCCTGATCGGCACCTTTTTCGGATATGTATTTATGCTCTATGCCGCTTATGGTGCAACACCAAAATCAGCGCTAAAAAGTGCGCTACATATTTTTAGCAATCGTCTGGTCTGGCTCTTTTTTCCTTACATGGTCACGCTGATCCTGGTGCTCGCCCTGATCATTGCCGCCATCCCTGTCGGGCTCATCCTTGGCCTCATCGGGTTTTTGCTGAAATTTATGGCGACGCCACTCGTCGCCAAATTCGTAGTAGGGGTAGTATTTCTAGTCATCTTCGTGGTGCTGATGATTGCGATACTGATCTGGGTCTACGGCAGCCTGATCATTGCCAGCGGCGCACTCGCCGCGCCAGATGGGCAGGAAGGCCGATTGATCACCTGATTTGGTCCAGACACCCTTTGCCGGTATCCTGAGTCACCATGCCAATCTCCAGCATACAGCAGCCATTAGAAATACTCCGCCACACCTTCGGCTATGATGCCTTCCGGGCGCCACAGGAAGAGGTGATCCAGACCCTGATGGCGGCCAAAGATGCGCTGGTGCTCATGCCCACCGGGGGCGGCAAATCCTTGTGCTATCAGATTCCCGCCATCGCCCGGGCAGGCGTCGGCGTGGTGGTTTCTCCGTTGATAGCGCTCATGGAAGATCAGGTCAATGCCCTGCGTCAGGCAGGCGTAGCGGCTGCCGCCCTGAACTCCAGCGCCAGTCCCGCAGAAGCGCGTGCCACCGAAGAGGCATTGCTGCAAGGTACCATTGATCTGCTCTATATCGCCCCGGAGCGCTTACTACAGGAGCGCACCCTCGCCCTGCTGCAAAGAAGCACCGTCAATCTTTTCGCCATCGATGAAGCCCACTGCGTCTCCCAGTGGGGCCACGACTTTCGCCCGGAATACCTGCAACTCCGGGTGCTGCATGAGCGCTTTCCCCAGGTGCCACGGATCGCCCTTACCGCCACCGCCGACTCGAAAACCCGCCAGGAAATCATCGAGCGACTGGCGTTGCAGAAGGCTGCCGTCTTTATCCGCTCCTTCGATCGCCCCAATATCCGTTACCACATCCACAGCGGTAGTCAGGGCGCGCGCAATGCCTTGCTGCGCTTCATCCGCGACCGCCACGCGGGCGAGGCGGGCATCGTTTACTGCTTGTCCCGCAAGCGCGTCGAAGAAGTGGCCGAATGGCTGCAAGGCGAGGGACTCGGCGCCCTGCCTTACCACGCCGGTCTGAGCGCCGACGAGCGGCGCCGCAACCAGCAACATTTTCAGCGGGATGAAGGGGTGATCATGGTCGCCACCATCGCCTTCGGTATGGGTATCGATAAGCCCAATGTCCGGTTCGTCGCCCATCTGAATCTACCCAAGAGCATTGAGGCCTATTATCAGGAAACAGGCCGCGCCGGACGCGATGGACTGCCCGCCGAGGCCTGGATGCACTATGGCCTGCAGGATGTGGTGCAGTTACGACAAATGATTCAGCAATCAGAAGCCGACCTGCCACGCAAGCAGATGGAAGGGCACAAACTGGACGCCATGCTCGCCCTTTGCGAAACCACCGACTGCCGACGTCAGACCCTGCTCGGCTACTTTAGCGAACACCTCGCCCTGCCCTGTGGCAATTGCGATAATTGTCTGCAGCCCCCTGCCACCTGGGACGCCACCGTCGCTGCCCAGAAAGCCCTTTCTGCCATCCATCGGACCGGTCAGCGCTTCGGGGTGCAATATCTGGTCGACGTGCTCCTGGCCCGCGAAGACCCGCGCATCCAGCAATGGGGCCATCACCAGTTGACCGTCTATGGCCTTGGCAAAGAACTCTCCGCTAACGCCTGGCGAGCCCTTTTTCGCCATCTCTTACTGCGCGGACTGGTGGAAGTCGATGCCGAGGGTCACGGTGGGCTGCGCCTCAGCCCGAGCAGTCGTCCGCTCCTGCGCGGCGAGGAAAAACTGACGCTGCGCCAGCATGAAAGCACGACACCCAAGCAGCGCGACAAACGCCCGGAAGTCGCACTCCAGGATGCCGATCTTTGGGAAGCCCTGCGCCAGCACCGCCGCGAACTGGCCTTGGCACAGGGCGTGCCTCCTTACGTCATTTTCCACGACGCCACCCTCATGGAAATGCTGCAACGGCGTCCCCGCGACCTGGGAGCGTTGGCCACCGTCCCCGGCATCGGCGAGCGGAAACTGGCAGCTTACGGGGAGTCCTTCCTGAAGATACTGCATCGTGATCCGCGCCCATAAAGCCTTCCTGCGGAACCAGCACGCCGATGACGGCTTGCCCTGCAGCCCGGCAGGTCTCATCATAGAACGATGACCGAGGATAGCCCCATGAACGTACAGAGCTTCGCCGTCACCGTCGAAAATACCCTCAATGATCTGCTGAACCGGATAGAAGTGAGCGCTCCCGAGGTAGAAAGCGATCTCGTGGACAGCGTACTCACCTTACTCCTGCCCGATGATAGTCAGATCATCATCAATCGTCAGGAAGCAGTACAACAAGTCTGGCTGGCTTGCAGCGATGGTCCGGCGCGTTTTTCGCAGCAAGATGGCGCATGGCGGGATAGCCAGACCGGGGAATCTCTGGAGGATGCCGTCAGCCGCCTGCTGAGCCTGCGTCTCGACCATCCCGTACCATTGGATTGACAGCATGGCCTACTGGTTAATGAAGACCGAACCGGACGCCTTCTCCTTGCAGGACCTGCAGCAGCGCGGGCAAGAACCCTGGGACGGCATCCGCAATTATCAGGCCCGTAATTTCCTGCGCAGCATGCAGATAGGTGACGGGGTCTTCATTTATCATTCGCGCGTACCCGTCCCCGGCATCGTCGGAACCGCCGAAGTAGTCAGCACCGCGCATCCAGACCCCACCCAGTTCGAC
>JAKAVW010000232.1 GCA_021827445.1 Pseudomonadota bacterium | reverse complement strand
GGGCCGGATGCCGAGGCTCCTAACCAGAAAGTGACACCCGTCGCCATACAGACTGCCGCACAGACAGCGCGGCCGGGGCGGCATTGATTCGATAATCTGACTCCACTCCAACGGCGGCAGGGCAGCGTAACCGGACGTCCAGAAATTGGTGGTCAGTACGCAACCTTCGAGGAAGGAAGAACCGTATTACTAACTGCTGACGTCGGGCCTGCTCGCCTATACGAAGCAGCAGACTACGCCGCAACACTACATTTGACCTTCACTGAGTTCATGCAAATACCGCATCACGGCAGTCGGCACAATGTTACTTCGACCATTCTGGACCGGAGGATTGGACCGAGAAAGCTGCGGGGCACAGTAGTCGGTTACGCATTCTGCTCCATTGGAGCAAACAAACCGGACTACCCGTGCGGCAAACTAAAAAATGCCTTTAACCGCCGTGATTATAAGGTATACGCAAACCGAACTGCAATGATTTCTCACTACTCCGGTTTAGGACATCCACGGTTGGTGCCGCTGACTCCTGAGCCTTATGACGATCAGATTGAGGCGCAATGATGTGTTTTCTGTCAAACTTCAACGCGCATAAGCGCGTCTAAATGGTCAATATTGGGTTAGCGTCAACACCCTACACTCGCCTTTTGGGCCGATACCGATGACCCGCCCAGCAAAAAGGCCGCCTGATTATAATCTAAACTTCAGGATGACTATCCAAAATGCCAAAATTATATCTTCTCATCGCCCTGTATTTCTTCGCGATCGTCGATGAGTCCAAGATTTTTCATGCGGGTGTGTAATTGCTTGCGGCTGATGCCAAGCAAAATAGCAGCTTGGCTCTTGTTTGACTGTGTCTTGTTGAGAGCTGAAACTACCGCGTCGCGTTCTAATGCGTGAAGGTCATAAATCCCTCCGGCCGGGGATATTCTTTCGGCTTCCGCACTACGCAGCTCATCAGGAAGGTCGGTCACCTGTATGGTGCCTCTCCGGTTCAGCACCACCAAACGCTCGACGATATTCTCGAGCTGGCGAATATTGCCGGGCCACGAATAGGCCTCCATGGCAGCTAACGCTGCAGTCGCTATGTCTACTTCAGGCCGCCCCAGCGCTGTGCACACGCGCCGCAAAAAATGATGGACGAGGGGCGCGATATCCTCCCGCCGCTCACGCAGCGGTGGGATATGCAACGGGATGACATTCAATCGATAATACAGGTCTTCCCGAAAACTGCCTGCCTCCACCGCCTTGGCGAGGTCCACATGGGTGGCCGCGATAATACGCGCCGCGAGGCGCAGGGGTTGATTCCCGCCGAGGCGGGTATATTCCCGCTCCTGCAAGGTGCGTAACAACTTGACCTGCATAGGTAGGGGCATGTCACCCACTTCGTCCAAAAAGAGGGTTCCGGAGCCCGCCATTTCCAATTTCCCTGCCTGAGACCGCACAGCACCGGTGAAGGCGCCTTTCTCGTGACCAAAAATTTCGCTTTCCACCAGATCCAAGGGAACGGCACCACAGTTGAAAGCAAGAAAAGGCGCATGGGCGCGGGGGGATGCCACATGCAACCCTCTGGCAACCAGTTCTTTGCCGGTTCCTGACTCTCCGGTAATAAGAACATTGGAAGGAGCGGGCGCGACGAGATTTATCATCTCCAGAATCTCGAGTGTGCCCAGACTCTCCCCGATAATGCCGTGGCGCGGCAAGTCCTGGCTGCGTGGCGGTATGGTGTGACCCCGGCAACTCAACGCCTGGCGAATGATAGCGACGAGCTCCCCTTCTTCCACCGGTTTGGTCAGGTAATGCTCCGCCCCCGCCTTGATAGCTTGCACAGCCTGTTCGATTTCACCGTAGGCCGTGGCAATCAGCACAGGTATTCGTGGCCAGCGCTCCTTGATGTGTGCCAGTAGTTCGGTACCGCTCATCCCTGGCAGGCGCTGGTCTGTGAGGACCAGGACGGGAAGTTCCCTGGCCATGACGGACAGGGCATCCTCCGCGCTTTCTGTTTGGGTAGTCGAGAAACCCTCAGCCTCCAGGATGGCTGCGAGTACGCTACGAAGATTTTTCTCGTCCTCGACGATGAGAATTTTCTGGGATCGCATGCCGAGCGTTTTTTCGCTACTCTTAAATGATAATGAGTGGGTCATCGACCGGAACCCTGCGGAGGCAAGCAAAGCGCGAACTCGGCTCCGACATCCCGATGGCGCAATTCCACTTGGCCGTCGTGGACCATCATGATTTTCGTGACCACCGCCAGACCAAGGCCGCCACCCTTCGCCTTCCCTGTCACGTAAGGCTTGAAAATATCTTTGGCCAGATCCGGCGGCACCCCTGGGCCATTGTCCACGACCCCGGCCACAAACTGCCCGTTATCTTCGCGTCGACCGTATAACGTAATGCAGCCACCGTGGTTCGGCAAGGCTTCGACAGCGTTGAGCAACAAATTGCTGATAGCCTGTTCAAACAACTGCGGGTCGGCGACGATCTGCAGAGACTGAGGGCAATTTATAGTAAGGGTAATTTGTTTGGCCTCCAGATCCGTCGCATGCCTCTTGCTGCTGCGTAAAAGCAAGTCCAGTGCGGGCACTTCTGTGAGCTCTATATGATAAGGACGCCCGAAATCGAGAAATCCCTGGGTCATATCATACAGTCGCTGGACCTCCTCTTCGATGATGTTTATAAATTCTTGCCGGTTCACCGGCTGCTCGTAGCGGACCAGGTATCGCGCCGCACCGCGTAAGGAAGAAAGCGCGTTGCGTATCTCATGCGCCACCTGGGCTGACATCTCTCCAATCGTCGCCATGCATTGCATCGCCTGTTGTCTCCGGTGTAACTGATCAAGTTCCACCAGATATTGCTGCAACCGCTGTTCCAGCCGCTTGAAACCTTCTTCCAGGCGGGTTATTTCGTCGCCATCCGCCGGAATGGGAGAATATTGCGGGAAACTGTCCACATGGAGCCGCGACTCCACGTCCGCCATCTTCTGCGAGAGACGCCGAATAGGGCGAGTAAACGTGTTGCTAATTAAAGAAGCACCGATGATGCCAATGAAAGCCGTGATCATGCCAAGAAAGGAAAGACGCCTGATCGCAAGGTCCATTCGGGTATCCACTATGCTTTGGATAACATCGTTATTGGCCTGCAGGCTGACATAGCCGAGGATATGCGATCCAGCACGGATAGGAGCCGTAAACTCCTCGCGCCCCGGGGTTATCGGCACCAGGTCTTGCCGACCGATCGCCGTTGACTGTGTGCTTGCGACTATCAGACCCTGCTGATCTGTTATGATTGCGCGGCGGATAAGCGGGTTGCTCTTGATCTGTTCAATTAGTTTAAAAAGGGCGCTGCTGTTTTCTGATAGCAGAGGATCAGCGGCATCGTGGGCAAGCCCTCGGCTGAGATGGAGAACCTTACTATGAATCTGTTTCTCCATATTTTGTTCGACAGCGGTGTAAAGAAACAGCACGATGATCCCATAGATGCCGGCGATGAGCATGAGCACAAAGATTATCGATTTGGACCGCACGCTGAGTTGACGCCAGAAATCAATGGGCGTTACGCGGCTGTAATATGCTGTCAACAGTAGTCACTCATGCTTTGATCGTCCTATATAATTTCGGTCCCCCGTAGCCATGTCGGTGATATGAGAATGTAGGGACTTTCACCACTATGCCCTCAGCGACCGGTTCCTGAATGAACTGGACACACGCCTTATTAGGATGCCTGTCTTATGGAAAGGCCGTGGGACAACCTCGTCATCCCGTCCTCACCTGGCTCAGAACGGGAGTCCATTCTTGTTGCGGGACGTAACACTTGTCAACAGAGTGTCGGCAAACTCGATCAAGGCTTATCGTAGGAGTGTAGCCGTTGGGCTGAGAGGTGTGGTGGAGCGACCTGAACGTCAGGAAGCCTGGGTTTTCGGTGGTTGGGAAGAGCAGATGTGAGGCCATATGGCAAGCTACTGACTGGGCCATCCCTCCGACGGGGCCGGATGAAAGACTGGGTGGCTTCGAGGTCAGAAACCGAGGATACAAAGTGTATCGCGGCTACTGGCAGCGCAGTGACGGGTCGCCGAAGCGATGTTCCTACATCCCATCAGCCGCAGCAGGCCCATGGCGAAGTTGCGCAGGGTGGCCATCATGCGGGGGCCATTCCAGCGGCGGTTCTGGGAGCGGTCCTTATCCTAGGTAGTGTCCCGGACATGATGGCAGCGATTCTCGATCTGCCAATGGCCACGAGCCAGCGCCAACAGTTGTTCTGGATTGGCTTCAGAGGCGGTCAGGCTTGTGAGACCATCGGCCACCCCATCGTGGATCTGGTCGCTTTTCATGTCCACGGCAACACGCTGGATGAGAAAAGCCTGGCCGAGATGGGGAAAGTCGATGCCTGCCGCCTGGGGGGCAACGGTGATTTTACGGACTTCGAACCGGCCATGCCCGATGTCGGTGGTTTCAGCGCTGAGGGGGAAAAAAATTTTCCCAGGGGAGGCAGCCCAGACGGTTGTGGAGGGTTCGCTGGTTGCCTTTCACGACGGTGAAGAGGTAATGCGCTTTTTTTCCTCGACCAGGAAGCGGGCGGTTTCCCACTGCATAAGCAATCCGTCGGCGGTGAGAACTCTACCATGGACATACAGGTCGTGAAGCATGGAGCGCAGTTCCGGGATCTCGTTGGTCTTTTCGGCGATTTCCTGTTGCGCAATGACGGTACCCTGATCCTAAACGAAGGCGCTCCGCAACTGGACCTGGGTACAATTTTCGCGGACGGCCCCTTTGAGGATTTTTCCATCAATGGCAATTACCTACAGGTCGGCCTCTTTCAGGAACCTTGCCCCGAGTTGAGTATCCAGTCGCCCCGACTTCGACGGATTGCAGCACTCGGCGGAGAGTACTCTCGGAAGGCCGTTCGTAGCATCTGGTATTCTGGTTGTAGCGGCCCGTGATGTGTTTGAGGTGCTTCTGAGTCAATCGGTCCGCCCACCCGGCGATGGCGAGACAACTCTTGCAGCCGGCCAATACGGCGGCAATGGCGATGGTGAGGACGGCCGGGAAAGAATGACGCAGGCTCAGGCGCTTGCGGGTGTCGGGCAAGCGGCGCAAGAGCGCATGCAGGTCTTCGAGTTGGCGGTTTTTTTAGGCGCTGAAAGGAAACATCGGCCGGTTCCAGTGAACGGGTGGGTGGATGCTGAAAAGATCAGTACGCGCATGTGGGTAGAGGCGTCGCCATG
>JAKAVW010000231.1 GCA_021827445.1 Pseudomonadota bacterium | reverse complement strand
AACGACCCGCCTCCCACCGCCTTGCGCACCGCCGCCAGAGTAGGCCGCTCCCCCGCCTTCACCAGCGCATCCGCCGCCGCCCAGATCGCTTCCTGTGATGCCATGCCGGAACCCTCTGGAATGTAATAAGTTGTAGCATATTACATACTATTATTTATTACAGTCGTGATGTGTGAGTATCACGTTATCCACCCATAGCGCCGCCCGAAGGCGGCCCACGCCCGCTGTGCGGCGTGATCCTGATGCGCACTTTTACCCGCCCCCCGCATCAGAGCCAGCAGCGCCCGGTCGGGGGCGTCCGCCTCGGCACCGATGGCCTCAATGGTCGCCCGCTTGTCGCGTTGGTATTGCGCCTGCTTGCGCTCCGCGGCGCTCATCGGCTGGTCGTGGATGGGCTTCCTGGGCATGGCGGGTCCTCGCTATAAACGTGATACTCACAATATAGCATATCGTGAGTATCACATATCCCGGTTTTTAGTGCGGCGCACACCACCCGCAACCCTGCACCATCAGGCCAGTCTATTGGGACTCGCCCAAGTACCCCGCTTCCTTCTGGTGCCTAAAGGCCAACACGAGGACCGCATCGCGGGCGAGATCATAATGATACAGGGCGACATAGCCTGAATCACCAAAGCGGATCACCAGTTCACGTAACTCCGGCACATCGGGGAGGGGCCGCCCGATCTCCGGCAGGGTCTCCAGCAGCAAGAACTGCCGGTCAATGGCCTGACTCGCCCGATCACTGATCCGGGGCTGTTGTTCGAGCAGAAAGCGACGACAACGTTCTAAGCCTTGTCCTGCGGCGGCGGTAATTATTACTCGTGGCACCGAGGCAGCGCCGTTTCCTGTTCGGTGCCCCAGGTCTGCAACCAGCCCCTGACTTCCGGTCCGGTCAGATGCAGACCGGTTTCCTGATAATGCTTCCAGGAAGCCATGGCTTCCTGTTTGAACGCCTCGCGGACTTCTGCGTGGTCCACATACTGACGGATGGCCTCGCGCATGACCCAGTGGGCGGAGCGCTGTTGCCGGTGGGCCAGGCGCTGCACCCGGATTTTTAATGCCTCATCGAGTTTGATCGACGTTGCCATGTGCTTGCCTCGTTATCACTAAGTACTACCATTCGATAACTTAACGCGAACCCCATCAACTGTCGATGGAGCGCGACGATCTCAACCCATAAAACAACCTTACAACCTCACACCACCCGCAGCTCGGCCACCCCGCAACCCTGGGCCTTGAGCCAGCGCGCCAGACTGTCGAGACTCGCCCAGGTGCGGACTTCGGTGCGGGCCGACTGGATGGTGGCCTCCTCCATCTTTTCACCGCGTTCCATCCCATTTTCTGCGTTTCATTTTCTGTTCTCTGAGGGCTGACGAGATGCAGCCCATCACAAACAACCCAGGTACGGCATATTGGAACACTTCCGTCGCAATATTTGCGACCATAATGCCACCACGGGCCAGACCTGCGTTTACGGCGCTGGGTATTGCCGCTGCGGGGTTAGCGACGACGGGGACTGGTACGGGCTCATTTATCGGATTCATTTCGTGCAGGAAGTGCACATGCCACAGGTGGAACGCGATATAGGCGAAGACAGCAATCATCAAATCCATCCACCATGGCAGCCTGGTGGCCAGGTTGAGCAAATCTTCAAGCAAGGATGTTCTGCCGCGTTGTTGCACTCCGCATGCTCCTATTTTGAGATGGCAAGGTCAGCTTATACATGCTGTCTACAACCATCCCTGATGTGGTCCTGCCCGGAGAATTAGACGACCCGCACAGAAAAGCAACCAGCCCGCTAACAGACCAACACTGCCATCGTCACAGTGACTTTCCCGACAGACCGATACGCGCGGCGATTTCCCGGAGTAGCCCCAGGGCAATGGCGTTGCCTTCCTCATTGCGGGCCTTGCAGTAGGCGATGGCCAGTTGTTCGATCAGGGCAGTATCACTGAGCTGTGATTCATCGCCATAGCCCCAGACCAGGCCCCGGTCCCTTGCCCGCTTCCACCGCATCCGTTCTGCACTGGTCGTTGCCATGAAACCCTCCCTCTGCAATCGTCACAGTGACAGATCATAGGGCAGCCCCATCGCTCCGTCAAACCATGCAGCGTGGCTCTCTCGCGCAGAGGCCATCGTAAAGGCCTCAAATTTGCCCTACGGCGCACGCAAAGAGACTTAGCAATGGAAATCTATCTCAAGGCATCAAAAACCGATTCTGGGCCATTTCTCGATGCCCTTTCTCTGCTGAATAAAAATAAAGGGGGAGCCGATGCCGGAGGCAGTGGGGGACGTAGTCCCCGAAGGGGGTCGATCCGGCGAGCCGAAGGCTCGGACAGGGGGAGCGGCAGGCTCCCCGCCGGGGAGGTTTGCGCCCGGCGCCGAAGGCGACAAGCGGGCGCTCCTTAGAATTCAGGGGGATGCCGGGAGGGACGCGCAGGCGGGCGCGTAGCGTCCAGAGGCGCGGGTTCGAGTCGGCGGGGGTAAAGCCCCCAAGAGACGGCGGCGCAGCAACGCGTAGCCACGGATAAAAGAAGGATAGATAAAGGATAAAAAGGATAGGGTGCGGAAAATTGCCGTATTATATTTTAAAATCAACAATATAAAATATTGACCCGTCACCTATTTCCCCTACTGAGGGGGAATTTTAGTGGCTAAAGATTGGGGGTTATCCACAGATTTAGACTTGTTCTATGAGCAGTTTTGCGACCCGTCACCTATTTCCCCTGCTTTTTTTGCGACCCGTCACCCATTTCCCCTGCTTTTTTTGCGACCCGTCACCTATTTCCCCTGCCCGAAGGGCTGACCCGTCACCTATTTCCCCTGTCAAAAACTGACCCGTCACCTATTTCCCCTGCGACCCGTCACCTATTTCCCCTGCCCGAAGGGCAGATCCGTCACCTATTTCCCCTGTCTCGTCGCACAAACGGGATATTTTTGTTAGGCTGCTCTACTTGATTTTGCATCTCTATCGCGCTGCTGATACCACCTTTCGCATTGTTCTGACGCCGGTTTGCTGCCTTCTGCTCGGCAACAAATTCCTGCGTCGGATGTAACGTATAAATAACATCCTCTAGTTTGCTGCGCGCTCCCCGCTGCTCGATCTTTTTTACGGTAGATAGCGCGCCCAGGCTTTTGAGTTCATCCCACGCTTGGTCCAAAGCTGCTATCGCCTGACGATCCAGTTTGTATCCCGCCAATAGGGCGCTATCACGCTTGATGGTGCTATAACGCGTCTCGAAACTGTTGAGCATAGCAGCTTGGGTATATTTCAAGACCAATTGTCCGATCAACCATCGGGCAAGCTGGGTGCTGCACGTCATCATTCGCTGATAGTTAAACTGTCGATAGGTCACATGGTCGATACTCTGCGTCACTAACGGATGGAATTGTGCTATCCATCGAGTGTCGCGATGGGTCTCGTAATCCTTGCGCTTAACACCGCTTAAAGCAGCAAAATATGTGGAGCGAGCGAAGGCTCCATCTCCACCGTCTGTTGCGCATTCAATCTCGATACTACTCAGAGAGAGGATGTCGAGAGCCTCGATGATCTGGTCATAGCGCAAGCTGTGTCCTTGTTGCTCCAACTCTTTACGGAGTTGATACAAAGAAAACCTGGCGCCGCTGCGATAAGTTGATCGATCAAAAAAGCCAGCGCCCTGTTCAGTAGAGATTTTCCGCAAGGCATATTCGACAAGCTCCTCACGTGCGCTCGGATAATAGCTTTTCCATTGGCCATCATCGTTTTTTATCTGTGCGGGATATATCCTTGCCGTTAATGCTCTACCACGATATTGGAATGATAACTCGGCAACGCCTAGAAACCCATCTGCTGTTCGCATGATGTTCATTCTGGCTCGTGAAATAGAATAACGTGGTATGCTGTCCCACAAGTCAACAGCGTTTGAGAGTGATTCGCCTTGGTCGTCCGTGTTGGCTAGGAAGCCCTGGAAAAGACTTAGTTGCCAACCGGCAAAAGCGATATTAGACACCGGGGCTACTGACCTGCGGGTAGGGGGATTTTTCTTAGTCACGTTGTTGTCTGCCATTCATTATCCTCGCTCTTGCATACTAGTATGTTAGTATAAAATCATCGTTTCATATAAGCATGGAAGCATACAATCATGAACTCGCTAATCGTCATTTCCGCCTCAACGGCGGCGCGCTTCACCTCTTTAGCTACCGCCTTGGAACAGCGAATTTGCACGAGCGCATCATTTTTAGATGCTGCTCGCAGTTTGTTCTGGGGGGGCTCGGCAAAGCCGCGAGATGGTAAGCCGCCTATAGGCGACGCCTGTGGTGCGTTCATCACGTCAACTGTTAGGGCAGATGGTTTAGCCACGCGTTTCACTCCTTGTCTCAACGGTACCAGTATGCAAGTATGATAAAATGTTATCCCATAAAGACGCGATTTCCCGCGCCGCCGGTGCCCTTGGCTCGATCTCCTGTGGTGTGCGTCCGTCTGTGAATGCCGACGGGTAGGCGACGCGATTCACAAGGATGGTTTCAGCGACGGATCCATGATGGGAGAGAGCCGCAATTGCCTGAGCAGTGATGTTTGTGTTTTGAATCGCCTGCGTAATTACAAAAAGGAATGGCACTCCCAAGCTCTTTAGGCGATAAACGGTCACCAGTGCTGCTTTCAGATCGTCCGGCGTCGGTTTTATGGGCACGAGAACCAAATCTGCCAGATCAAAAACATCGTCTAAATGTTCACTGGCATTCGGCGGTGTGTCGACAAAAATAAAATCCGCGCCCTGTGCTGCAAGTGCATTCATGCCTTTTCCCAAGACGTCTCTGGTCAACTCCACGCGTCGAGGCTCCTCAGCTTCTCTGGCGTCGTGCCACTGGGTCAAAGTGCCTTGCGTGTCGGTATCCACCAGATATACAGAAAACCCAAGGCGAGCCGCATGAACGGAAAGAACGCGGCAAATCGTAGATTTCCCGCTGCCCCCCTTCTGGGAGTTGCAGACAATACGGAACATACAAGCAAACTCCCATACAAGTAAATATTATGTAATCATGTTTGTATGCAAGCATAGTTGTCAAGCTTGGTAATATTGGTTGCGTCCGTGAGAATTCGGAATATGAAGCCCGTTAAGGGCGTGAAGCCCCCGGAACCCAGCGATAGAGGGTCGGCAAGGAGACACCGAGATGCTCGGCCACTTCCCGGCGCGGCGTGCCGCCATCCAAAAGCTTCCTGGCCGATGCTACCTTGCTCTCCGTCATCACCCGCTTTC
>JAKAVW010000230.1 GCA_021827445.1 Pseudomonadota bacterium | reverse complement strand
CGCTTCCGCATTGAGCTAGCATGACTTTACAAGTTATGTGACCTCTTCGGCACGAGATAACCTGGGCAGGGCTGGAGGGGAGGCACGCTTCGCCGCGATTCTACAAGGGATTCGCAGCCGGTTGGCTACCCCGGCATGGGACGGCATGCACACTGCTTTTGTATGACCTAGCTATATTCACCGCCAGAGCCACATCCCATCCTAAGGATGATGATAAATATCCTTATTTTAATGGTATGTTCCACCGAATACACTTGACGCGACATTGCTTTGTTGTTATAGTATGTCCTAACAAACTTGGTTTTCCAAGGACGGAGTCGTCGTTATGGCCAGCCTCACCGCCAAAGTCATCAAGGGTCACACCTATTACTATGCCCGCGAGTGCCGCCGCGTCGGGGGGCGACCCAAGATCGTCCGCACCGTCTATCTAGGCTCGCTGGACCGCATCTTGGCCGCTGTCCAGGGTGCCCAGCAGCCTCCCGCGCTCCAGTCGGTCGATATTGCCAGCTTCGGCGACGTCGCCGCCCTCTATGATCTGGCCCAATCCATCGGGCTGGTGGAACTCATTGACCGCATTGTTCCCAAGCGACGCCAGGGCCTCTGCACCGGGCAATATCTGCTGCTGGCCGCGATTAACCGGGCCGTCCATCCCGCCAGCAAGACACAACTGGCCGCGTGGTATGGCCAGACCGCCCTGCGCCGACTCCTGCCGGCGCAGGAATCGCAACTCTCCAGCCAGGCCTTCTGGAACCATATGGATGGCGTGACCGAGTCGCACATCCAGCAGATCGAAAAGGAACTCTCCGCGCGTCTGGTCGAGCAATTCCACCTGTCGCTGCGGACGCTGACCTACGACGGAACCAACTTCTTTACCTACATCCGCACCCAGACCCCCGCCACCCTGCCCCAACGCGGCCACAACAAGCAGAAGCGGGGCGACCTGCGCCAGGTCAGCCTGGGGATGCTGGTCAGCACCGACTTCCACATTCCCCTGTTTCACAAGCTTTATGAGGGCAACCTTAACGACAGCACGGTCTTCCAGACCATCTCGCAGGAACTGCGCGAGCGTTACGCGGGCCTGGCCCGGGACTGCCAGCACATCACCCTGGTCTTCGACAAGGGTAATAACTCATCCGAGGCCTTCGAGACGGTGGATGCTTCGGAGTTCCACTTCGTGGGGTCGCTGGTGCCCACGCAGCACGCGGACCTGCTGGAGGTGCCGCTACGGAAGTATCAGTCCCTGCCCGGAGAGCGGCTGAAGGATTGCTTGGCATACCGCACCCGCAAGACCGTCTTTGGTCACGAGCGAACCATCGTGATCACCTACAACGAGAACCTCCTGGCTGGGCAGATGCAGGGCTTGAGCGGCAACCTGGAGAAGACCCGCCAGCGTCTGGCGGAGATCCAGCAGGTCTTGCGACGGCGGCGGGAGGGGCGGACCAGGGGCGGCCAGACGCCCACGGTCGCCTCGGTCAACCGGCAGGTGCAGCAGGCCTTGGCCCGGCAGTGGATGAAGGGCCTGTTCCGTTGGGAAGTCGGCTTGGAGAAGGGCCTGCCCACGCTAAGCTACCGTACGGATGCGGCCGCCCTGGGGCGGTTCGTGCAACTGCATCTGGGCAAGACCATACTCTTCACCGACAACGACGCCTGGAGCAATGAGCAGATCGTGCTGGCCTACCGCGCGCAGCACCATATCGAGCACGCCTTCCGAGACATGAAGAATCCGCACTATCTGGGCTGGTCGCCGATGTTCCACTGGACCGACAGCAAGATCCGCGTGCATGCCTTCACCTGCGTGCTGGCCTTGACGCTGACCTCGCTGCTGCAACGGACTCTGCACCAGAAAGGGATCGACCTGAGCATGCCGCGGATGTACGACCTGCTGGGCGGGATCCGCGAAACCCTGGTGATCTACCCCCGCCGGCCGGGCGAGAAGACTCCCCGCGTTGCTGCCGGCCACTCCACGCTCAGCTGCGAGCAGCAGAAGGTCTTCGACGCCCTGGACCTCAAGCGATACCTGGCTGCTTAGGTCATACTATTTTCACCCCGTGAAAACCGCTCCAAACCCTTGCGCCGCAGTGCTCTGCGCGTATTTCGCTGAAAACAACTTGTAAAGTCATGCTAGGCTCCAAACATTTTAAGCGGTGCGCAGCACCGCATCTCATTAAGGCCACTTCAGGTGGCCGTCTCATTACTCATTATTCATTGAGCGCGGGGCTGTGAAAATCCCGATCCGCTCCTCCTGTCGCATCGAGGATTTCGGCTTCCATGCCTCAATCTGTGGATAACGAAACTCGGTACCCCTTGTGGCTCACTTTGTGCCGTTGTTTCTTCGTTTCTTGTGGTGAACCCTCCCTGCCCAATTGCCCCTGTTGGTTGTTTGTTGCAACCGTATCTCCGTCCTCCGCTTACCTGCGCCTCTTCTTTGTTCAAACCCGTCCTGCGTCGCGTTTACCCCCGTGTCGTTGTGTCGCTCATGCGCCCGCCCGCTTCCTTGTGCCACCCAATCGGGAAGTCTTTTTGGACATGTTTATATGGACAACCTTGCCGTCACGTACCACCACCAGAGGCGTACCGGTATCGCGCGCAATCTGCCGGGCCCGCAATGCCGCCCGCCGCATGGCCGCCATGGAGCCATCAACCATGGGGTTATTTGCCGATATGGGTGTACTCATCTGTTTTCTCCAATTTCCGGCAATTTTGGGGCTTCTCCACCACTATCGTACAACATCCATCGGTTCACAATCAATTTATATATTGCGTGAAAGTTTTTCAATCCCGCCTCAAAACGCCGACGAATGACCGCTTCAGGAACATCATGGCCGCCCTGTCTTACCCTGGTCGCCACGCGAGCCACAGCCGCATCGGCAGACGGAAGGGCCAGAAAAATCAACTCCACATGATATTCGGCACTCCGCCAGCGCGGAACATGTCGTGCGTAGCTCAACCCGGAAAGCGTGGTCTCGAACCCGAAGCTCCGCCCGGCATGAACATTCGTCCTGATTTGATCCAGCATAATCCTGCCAGCCTGCAGTGCCTCCCATTCAGGGGCAAAGGGCGACAGCCCGGCCGCGATCAAATCCGCGTTAAGGAAAAGAGTGCAATCCGCCTCGTTGGGAAGAAACTCCCGGGCAAACGTCGTCTTACCCGCCCCATTAGGTCCCGCAATAATCACGATGCGTTTTTTCAAATCCATAATTCCGCTACCAACACCACCGCATTTTAACCGATAGAGACACGCCGTGTTTGTTCGCTGTGCGATCAAGGTTTCAATGCAGTGTTAATGGTTCTATTGGCTTATTTTGCGATAAATCATTTGGAAGCGGCGATAGAATGGTATAATAGAGACCAGTGGGACAGAATAGTGGAGTTTAAATAATATCCCATGGATTGCCGAACTTTCTGTGGGATGGATATCAGATGGTCGGTCATGCACTTTTCAGACGGATGGTTCTGATTGCGACTGAAATTGGCGCATGGCAACTGTATTAAGGAATACCAATGAAAATTAAATGGTTTGACAAGCCGCAAAAACATGATTATAAGGCTGCCGCCCGCTATTTGAGCCTGACGATGAGCCAACGCAAAGCGGAGGCTATTGCAGGCAAATTGAAACAAGCTGATATGACTGAATTTGCGGCAAAAGACATTTTCAGAGCCTCTGATCTGTCTTTGCTGGGAGTTAGCAACAGTCATGTCGAGAAGGATACGGAAGAAATTATCGGCGGCGGAAAATTGTCACCTCTGTTGCTTTACAGAAATAACGCCAATGGCAAATTAATCATTGCAGATGGCTATCACAGACTCTGCGCCGTTTATAAATTTGATGAAGATGCCATGATTCCCTGCAAAATTGTTTGACTCGAGGTGAAAGCTATGACAAATGAGCTTCATCAGCGCGTTGTATCCTTATCCGAACGGCACATGCTGCATGCCTCTGTACCGCCTGACTTCCTGGATTCATCGCACGAATGGCGACGTGTTTTCTCGGAAGCTTGGGGTACATTTCTGCTCGTGGTTGTGGCGGCCGGTGCTGTCGTTGTCGGTGCCCGCAGTCATGGCGCAGTTACACTGAGCATGATAGTCGTGGCACCCGGCTTGATGGTCATGGCTATCATCTACTTCATGGGTGCCGTCGGCGGTGCGCATCTGAATCCGGCAGTCACCATCGCGTTTGCGGTTCGCCGGAATTTCCCGTGGAAACGCGTTCCCGGGTATATCCTTTCTCAGTTCGTCGGGGGCGTGGCCGCAGCCATTTTCTTAAGGGCAATGTTCGGCACCGTGGGCCTATTGGGCGCTACCGTCCCCGGCAAAGGGATCAGCGATTTTCAGGCCCTGGCCATGGAAATATTGTTAACCACCGGGTTGGTCAGCACAATACTGGGGACTGCCTCAGGGGCGAGAAATGTCGGCTCCAACGCGGCGCTGGCCATTGGCGGTTATATCGCACTGGCCGGGCTTTGGGCGGCGCCAATCAGCGGCGCTTCGATGAATCCGGTCCGGTCATTTGCGCCCGATCTGATACGCGGTGACTTGAGCACCTGCTGGATTTACATCGTCGGCCCGCTCATCGGCGCGATGATTGCCGTGGGATTCGAATGGATACTTAAGGGTAAAGGCACAAGCGCCGGAGCAATCGCTGCGCAGGGAAGCCCCGACTAATTCCTGCCGTCCCCCCAATTTGTCGAGTCGTCCCGTCGTGCCGCTATCTGCCAGCTTATGGATCCGATTTGTTACGAAACAATACCACGTCCGGTACATTATGCTGCGAAAGTTTGCGTTGCAGCGTGCGTACGCTGATACCGATGGCCTGGGCAGCTTTCGTTCGATTGTTATGAAAGCGGTCCAGCGCGGCTTGAATGGCCTGTCGCTCAAGCTGATCCAGCGTCAGCGATGCCCCCTCCTGGTCGGTTGTGCGACGGAAGGGAACGCTTATCGAAACGCCCGGCGGATGGTTAAGCGCGTCGGCAGTCTGTTGCGGCAACGCTGCGGCGTCGTTGCGCACCTCTGGTGGAAGATCGTCCAGAGTGATTTTGGTGCTGGTTTTATCCGCCAGCACCATCGCTCGCTCGATGACGTTCAAGAGTTGCCTTACATTGCCAGGCCAATTGTAATGTTGCAGCGCTTCCAGAGCCTGTACGGAAATAGCATCAATGGAAGAACGACTTTGAACATTCACACGTTTTATAAAAGCCGCCACCAGCAGAGCAATATCCTCGCGCCGATCGCGCAGCGGCGGCATCCGAATCG
>JAKAVW010000229.1 GCA_021827445.1 Pseudomonadota bacterium | reverse complement strand
CTTGAATTGCACTATGATTTTCCTACCACCGCATGCCAGCAGGAGGCATGGCCATGGCATCGGCAAGACCGCTTGAACAACCTGGAATATGTATCGCTACCTGACTTTATTGCGCCTGCGCTGGTACACCCTGGCCACGGGCCGTGTGCTGGTGCGGCATTGGCAGGGTTTCGTGCTGGCGGGTACGTTGGTTCCCGGCGGGATGTCTGTCGGCAGGTTGTTAATGGGCCTGGTCTATCCCCTGTTGGCCGCACTGCAGGTCGGCCACGATGTGCTATGGCATTGGTGGCGCCTCGTGGCCATCCAGGGGCTTGCGTTGGCCTGGGTCATGGTACAGCGCCGCCACATCGACGGTGGCGCGTTCATGGCCTATGCGCGATCCCTGCCTCTCTCGGTCAATCAGCGACGCCGGGCTGATTTGTCGGTCCTCCTTCCTGCCAACAGTCTATTGCTGGTCCCCGTTGTGGCGCTGGTCATCGTCGCGCCAACTGGTTTGCTCGGGGCAACGGCGCCCCCGTTCCTGGTTGCCACCGTATGCGTGATGACTGGATTGGTGCTGCTCGCCGAACTCGCCGCGCTGGAGCGACAGCTTGGCGCACTCTTAATCTTCGGGCCGGCTGATGCCCTGCTGAGCTGGGGCCTGAGCCGCCCGGTCGATCCGGCAAGCTGGCTTGCTCTGAGTGGCGCATTGCTGATTGGCGCGTCGTTTCTCGTCTTGCGGCATCCCCTCCAGAGGTGGGTCCGCCGTCGAGTGACCCAATCGCTTCCCGGTGGACCGCGACTTTTCTCCTTCTTGCCTCCAGTCTGGCGTATCCAGGCGCAAGCGCTCTGGGTGCGGCATCCAGGAGGCACGACATTGCGCACAGCGAGCGTTTTCGCCCTGGCCCTGGCGGCAGACTGGCTGATGCAGAAGTTCGCGTTCGACGCCCGCGCCCTGCCCACAGCCATTCTCGGCATGGCGGCCATCGCGCTGATCGCCAGTGGCCTGTATCGCATCCTGCAGTCCGCACATCGACCGGTGCAGCCCTATCTCCATGCGCTCCCCCTGCCAAAGAGGTTCTGGGCCCTGCAGGATACGGCTTTTGTCGCCGCTTTCGGTGCCTTACCCTTGGCCATTTTGCTGGCCCCGATATTTATCTCTCTCAACGCGTCTGTCGACACGACACTCGCACTCGTCTTGGCCTACTTCGTCCTATTGGCCTTGCTGCGTTTGCCCCTGGTGCATGGGGGACGACAAGCGGTCTTGCTAGGGGTCATTCTGGCCGGTACATGGTCGGGCGCGGCGATGGCCGTGGTTCGATAGGCGTAAGACGATGTTACGATTCGAGAGGATCACCAAGTCCTTTGGCCGGCGCCGGATTTTCCAGGGCATCCGTGGCGAGCTGGCTCCAGGCGTTTATGCCCTGCAGGGGCCGAACGGCAGCGGCAAGTCCACCCTGTTGGGCATCCTGTCGGGGGCCATTGCGGCTGACGCGGGCGAGGTCTGGATAAATGGCGTCAGCCTCCAGACGGCACCATTGCTTGCGCGGCAAGGGCTGTCCTACGCCCCTGATGAAAGCCCTATCTATCCTTTCATGACTGGGCGTGACCTGCTGGATTTTGTCGCCATGGCCAAGAAAACCAAGGTCGGTCCGGAAATTCTGGAATTGGTCGCCCAATTCGGACTGGACCCCCACCTGCAGACCCGTTTTGGTGCCATGTCGCTGGGCACACAGAAAAAATTCATGCTCAGCGCGGCCTGGATCGGCAACCCGCAAGTGATGCTGCTGGATGAGCCGAGCAATGGGCTGGACAACCATGCCCGAGAAATCTTAGCCCAGCGCATCAGGTTACATGGTCTGGAGGGTCTGGCGCTGTTTGCGAGCCATGACGTAGCGTTCGTGGAGGCTTGCGGGGCAAATATCTTGCGGATGGACCAGCTGAAAGCGCCTGAGCATTGTCTGGCGCTAGAGGTGGATTCGAGCAGTATAAAAAACTCACCCGTTTGATAGGCCGAGGATCGCCGGGCACAATGCCTCTTATCAGTGAGCAAATACAGGCAATTCCCTTGTGTCACGCGCCCAACGCCTCCTCGCCCTGATCCAAATTTTGCGCCGGCATCGATTCGCGGTTACCGGGGCGAATCTCGCTGAAGAGCTTGGGATCAGTTTGCGCACACTTTACCGAGATATCGCCACATTACAGGAACAAGGCGCAAGCATAGAAGGGGAGCCCGGTATGGGCTATATTCTACGGCCTGGCTTCATGCTTCCGCCGCTGATGTTTTCGGAAGAGGAAATTGAGGCACTGGTCCTTGGGGCTCGCTGGGTGGTGGATCGTGGAGATGAACGGCTTGGTGCCGCCGCCCAGAGTGCTGTCAGCAAAATTGCAGCGGTTTTACCCCATGATTTGCGGGATATGCTGGACGCTTCTGCGCTGCTGGTTGGGCCTGGGAAGGCTATCCCTACGGGTGCGGCCGACTTGTCCGAACTCCGCCTGGCGATCCGCACCGAGCGCAAGGTCACCATCCATTATCAGGATCTCAAGGAGACAGAAACCAAACGGACTGTCTGGCCATTTGCGCTGGGGTACTTTGATCACGTGCGCGTCCTTGTTGCGTGGTGCGAACTGCGTCAAGGGTTCCGGCACTTCCGGACGGATCGCATTGCAGCATTTGCCGTAGAAGAACAGTGCTACCCGCGACATCGACGGTCGCTGCTGAAGGCATGGCGTGAACTGGAAGGCATCCCTCCGCAGTAAGCAAACACTACTGACAGAATCTGACAGCTGTGGTGGGTATTCTCTGAACTCCCGCAGAAAGGAAATTTCTCGGGTATCTACCAATACTATGGAGAAAACTATGCCAGATCCGAATTTTATTATTCTGTATGTAAACGATCCAATGCGCAGCGCTGATTTCTATGCCCATCTAATGGAAAAACAGCCTGTTGAGGCATCGCCGACTTTTGCCATGTTCGCACTGGATTCTGGAGTCATGTTGGGGTTGTGGTCCAAACACACAGTGGAACCTACAACTACTGGGGTCGGCGGTGGTGGGGAAATCGCGTTTTCGGTATCGAGTCGCGATGTCGTTGGTAATCTGTTCACTGATTGGACACAGCGTGGACTGGTCATTGAACAAGAACCGGTGGATATGGATTTTGGCTATACTTTTCTGGCAATTGATCCTGATGGGCATCGGCTTCGCGTGTTCACCCCAACGACGCCATGAGCCGCAATTGGATTGCTGTGGCATCCGCAGAGCATGTGCGAATCGGTCGGTCCGCCGGATTCATGCAAGTCTGCCACGGCAAAGCGACACCTCTTCGCCGGCTAAAACCCGGGGACCGTGTTGCCTACTATTCGCCCTCCGTTGAATTTGGAAGTAAGGATAAATTCCAGGCATTCACAGCCATTGGGATTGTAGCGCATGGTGATCCCTATCAGGTGGAGATGGGTGGTGGATTTCAACCCTTTCGACGGGACGTATACTGGCTTCCTGCCGAAGAAATCCCTATTCGGCCTATTCTTGGTCGATTGGAGTTCTCTGCTGGAAAACAAAACTGGGGCTATCAATTCCGTTTTGGTCTTTTCAGCATTAGTGATCACGATATGAATGTGATCGCTGCGGCAATGGGTACCGATTTCACTCGATAGATACTGGAGAGATAGATCAAATAGTTGGAGTTTGTGTCAGGGGGGAATGCGAAGAGGATCTGCGGTAACTGCGAGCCCAGAATACCAAAGATGCCCCTCCGAGCGACGGCGGATTCCAAGATGGTTCTAAGTTTAGCTGTTTGCTGCGCCCTTCTTTTTAGGTAGATCTGGGTTCATGAAGTCCCAAAGTGCAGCGCTACCTACATGGAAGTCTAATCTTGGAATATAACTTGATGAGTCGTTTAATGTTCCAGCCTTTACTCCTAGAATTCCTGGCATATTGCTGAACTGAGCAAACAATTGAGAACCACAATTCGGGCAGAAACCTCTCTTGTGTATATTCCCGCTGTCTACCTGAGACTCGAAATATCTTGCTTCACCAGAAACAACAACATCTTTCTCATGAAAAATCATCGCAGGAATGAACGCACTGCCTGATGATCTTTGGCAGTCTTTGCAATGACAATTTCCGGTAAACACTGGATCATTATAAACTGAATAGCTGATTTCCCCGCAAAGACACTGTCCAGAATACTTTGCATTCATAATGGACTCCTATCTGATAATTAGTGCATTTGGTTATTCTACCGCATTGACAAAGCAGGGTTAGATTCCAGAAGTATAACATCCCCATGTCACCCTGGGTCAAAAGTGATTGCTCCCAGCCTATAATTAGCAGCCTCCAGGTAGCGCATGAAGGTCCGCTTTCGCTGCTTATGTATATATATACATAAGCAGCGTTATGTATACCTCGCGATTATGTATAGCGGTACAGCTGCGAGCCTTGCTACGACTGGGTTGTAGGGCCGAATTGTGCTCGCGCGCTCTACATAATAAACACTGTTTTGGAGACTCCAGCAAAATGACTGCCCACCGGCGGTGCCGAATATTGGTGTCAGGCTTCCGGATCGGAAGGCGTGCTAGGATTCACAGGCAACCACCATCCCGAGCAGTAAGTTAATGGTGATCCAAAGATCTCTGATCAGCATTGTGGCCATGGATCAGACCGGTAGCTGGGGTGTTGATCTGTGGCGCATGCGGAGCCCTGTCGTGGTGACTACACACCGAATCGACCAATTTTATGTATAGCATCTCGATACCGCTCCTACCAAATGGCCAGCATTGACAGGGCTTACAGCCAGCTCGACATGCGCACTATACATAATCACGTAGTATACATAACGCTGCAAAGCGACCCTTCGCAAGGATATAAGCAATATTCCCAAAACCCGATTATCGAGCCTCAACTCTTGGGCATATGCGCCTCACGCATTAAGGAGAGCAGTTCATCACTAGAAGGCAATGTTGCGCCTTCTCCGCCGTCGGTGAGCACACCTTCGGCCAAGGCACGTTTTTCATGGTGAAGGGCGATGATTTTTTCTTCCAGCGTCCCTTGTGTAACCAGACGATAGACGGTCACAGGGCGATGCTGACCAATGCGATGCGCACGGCCAGCAGCCTGATCTTCGGCGGCGGGGTTCCACCAAGGGTCGGCTATGATCACATAATCGGCTGCTGTGAGGTTGAGCCCAAAACCACCCGCTTTGAGGCTGATCAGAAAGAGATGGCCTTCACCCGCCTGAAATGCTGCGACGCGGCGGTCGCGCTCTGCAGCTGGCGTACCGCCATCCAGATATTGATACGCAATAT
>JAKAVW010000228.1 GCA_021827445.1 Pseudomonadota bacterium | reverse complement strand
GCGATGCTCCAATCCCCCATAGCCATCAGCACTGGTCATGCACAGAAAGTGGTACTCGGCAAAGGCGGCATCGCCCCAGAAACGCTGTTGCCAGTCACAGATGCGTGTCAGGTCGGGACCCAGCCGTTGCAGGTCTGCCTGATGGATTCCCTGAATGAGCAGGTGATGGGGCCGTTCTCCTGCCGAAAAGTCCAGCAGAGTGAGCGTGCCCATGAGCAGCGGATGATCAATGAGGGCACGATACTCAGAGGCAACAAAGCTGCCCCAGCCCCAGGTCACGCCGCTTTGCCGGGGGAGGGCGGTGGCCACCTGCCAATCTTCCGGACCTTCCAGGAGGACTGCATGCGCTTGGTCTTCCTGCCCCAGGACCCGCAAGTAAATGGCCGGGCCGTTAAAAAAGCCCCCCTGATCATCCAGATACGCCGTGCGTACTGAGCGGTCGAAAGCGTACACGGTATAATGGATGACGACCGGGCCATGCCCCGCCGCGAGACGCCAGCGGTCCTTACCGGTTTTGTGCAGGGCGACATCCTGCCCATTACGCGCTGCGCGGATTTGTGTCACATGGCGGGCGAGGTCGCGGATAGTATAGCTGCCGGGCACCCAGACGGGCAGGGCGAGGATTTGTCCTTCCGGGTCCGGTTCGGAAATGCTCAGGGACACTCGAAAAAGGTGTGCCTGCGGCTCGGCGCTGATCTGGTAACTCAGTGGGACAGAACTCAAGGCAGCACTCCTAACGCCAGGCGGCGACCGCCACCACCGGTTGCCAGCCCCCTCCCTGCAGATCAATGGCGATGACGATGCTCTGCAGGGCTTGAATACGCATAATTGCTCAGAATACGAAGCGGGTCGGCAGCGGCTTGTGACGCAAGGACGGAACTTCTGTCTCGAAGAGTTCCGAGCTTTCAAAGATGCCTGGCTGGGAGTGGACGATCCGCCGCACCCGCATGGCGGGGCCGGTGCCGAGAATGGCGATCAACCGCCCACCGATGGTCAGTTGCTCTTTGAAGGCATCCGGCAGCACCGGCAAGGATCCGGTGATACAGATGGCATCATAGGGGGCATTCCCTGCCCAACCAAGGGAACCATCACCAACATGCAGGTGGGCATTATGCACGCCCTGCACCCGCAAACAGCCTTCTGCCGTTCGGGAGAGTTCGGCCCGATCCTCGACACTGTGTACCATCCCCGCAAGTTGTGCCATCAGTGCCGTCAGGTAGCCGCTTCCGGTACCGATCTCCAGCACCCGATCCTGTTCACGCAGATCCAGTTCTTGCAAGACCCGTGCCTCCATCTTCGGCGTCCACATGATCTCGCCATGCCCCAAAGGCAAATTAAAATCAGCAAAAGCCAAATGCCGATATGGGGTCGGCACGAAAAGCTCACGCTTCACTTGCGCAACAGTGGCCAGTACACGGGGGTCGAGTACATCCCAAGTGCGAATCTGAGTGTCAATCATGGTACGGCGGAGGGTGTCAAAGTCCATAGAGAATCAGGGTTCCAGTGGTTTTCCGCCATTTAGGCATGGGTCTTGTGGCAAGTCAATCCACCGCCTACGGGCGCGCCCGCAAGCGGGTGATTGGCTTGGCGTCCGTCCTGTGCTCCAATAGCCTTTAGGTACTGCAAAGGAGCTCTTCTTGGAAAGCCGTGCACACGCGCTGGTAGCACTCATTTTTTTGGCCGTTCTGGGGGTCGGAGTGGCGGTAGTCGGCATGTGGATGCATCGTGGTGCGCGGCCGGGCATCGTCTTCGACGTGATTTCCCCCTACAGCGTTGCGGGTCTCACCCTTCAGGCACCGGTGCGCTTCAAGGGGGTGCGGGTGGGAGACGTAACCGCGATTGGTCTGGATCCGGCGAATCCGCGCATGATCAGGGTGCAGATCATTGTGGATAAGGCGACGCCCATTACCCGCGCGACCTTCGCCGAACTGGCGCCGCAAGGGGTGACCGGGCTGAGTTATTTGTCCCTGACCGATCATGGTACTAACTTCGCGCCTTTGCCGATGGTGTCCGGGCGACCGGCTGAAATTCCCATGCATCCCAGCTTTTTTGAGGTGCTGTCCCGTAATGGCGAATCGCTGGTGAATCGCAGCAACGAGTTGGCTGTCCGCCTGACTTCACTGTTAACTGACGAGAATCGCACACGTTTTGCGCAGACGCTTATTCATGTGGATCAGGCCACGGACCAGTTGGTGCAAATCGAGACCGCATTATTGCCGACCCTTAAAGCCCTGCCTGCCATGGTCGCTGCCACCCGGTCCACCATGGAGGCGAGCCATCTGCTCATTGCCCATCTTGATGCGCTGACCGTGGCGGCGCAAGCGCCGCTGGCGGATACGGCGGAGGCTGCCAAGTCACTGCGTGGACTCAGTGTTGCTGGAGAGCGGGCGGCGAATACCCTCAATTACGACACCCTGCCGCAGGTGAATCGCCTCACCCAAAGCCTGATGACCAGCAGTGCGGCGTTAGAGGATCTCAGCCATTCGCTGCAGCGTTCCCCGCAATCATTGCTCTACGGCGATCGTGGCCCGCCGCCGGGACCGGGTGAATCGGGCTTTTCCGCAGGAGGAAACTGAGCGCATGCGACACCCTTTTTCTAAATGTTCACCCGCGGGGAAGCGCATAATGCTGGCAGGTCTGGTTCTGCTAGCCGCTGGTTGCGCCAGCAGCGCCCCCTGGCGGGCACCCTACGATATTACACCGCCGCATCCCGCCCCTCTGGCCAGCAGCACGGGCACAACGATGATGCTGCCCGTGCTGCGTGTGGCTCGGGTCAGCGCCGCGCATTGGCTGAAAACGGACGCCTACCAGTATCATTTGCTCTATCAGGAGCCACAGCGCCTGCTGGCCTACCGGGACGCCCGCTGGGTTGGTACCCCGCCGCAGATGATGGCCAACCGCTTGCAACATCAATTGGAAGACTCCGGCCAGTGGCGGGCGGTTTTGGCGGGGCAGTCCAACGGCGCAGCGACCTGGCTATTGCAGGTCAGGCTGACGGAGTTCGTGGTGAATTTCAGCGGGCCTGATGCGGGCAGGGCACTGGTCGCCGGGACCGCGACGCTGGTGAAAGCTGCTGATTATCAGGTGGTTGCCCAGCACGGTTTTCGTTTCACCGAGACGCTTCCCAGTGCGAGTGCGCAAGGCGGTGCCGTGGCCATGGCCGGGGCGAGTGAACATTTTGTCATAGCGGTGAGTGGTTGGGCCGCGCAGGTGGCAGGCACCGGGAAGTCTACGCTCCGGCCTTAGGATTTTACTTCACTCCTCCTGGCGCTTGACCACCAGCACCGGACAACTGGCGTAATGGATAATGTCATTGGCGACGGAACCCAGCAGTAACCGGCCAATGGCGCCGTGGCCATGACTGCCCACTACCAGCATGTCCACTGCATGGGCCTTGCCGAAGGCAATCACCGCCTTCCCGATATTCTCCCCACTCTCCTCCAGTTCTACCTGCGGTGTGATTCCACCTTCGGCCACGGCCTGGCGCAGCTTTTCCATCTCGGCATGAGCCAGATGGAGCAGCTTTTCGCGCAGATCCAGGGTGGGCGGCAGAATTTCTTCCGGCATCTGCAGATTGAGCATTTGCGGGTTGAAAATGTGGAGCAGGGTGAGCCGGGCGTCGTGCAATTGGGCCTCTTGCGCCGCCATCCGGGCGGTGTACAGGGCCATCGGTGAAAAATCGACGGCCACCAAAATATGCTTTATGGGGGTCTTTACGGGTGATTTATCCACGGAGATGCTCCTTGCGCAGGTGGTCCATGAGTTGCGTTTCGTCGAGCAGCACGTTTTCGGTGGCGCGTCGCGCCCGGTATTCCCAAACGCCCTGCGCCAGCACTTTGTCACTGACCACGATGCGATGAGGCAGACCGATCAGATCCATGGTGGCAAACTGCACCCCCGGACGCTCATCGCGGTCGTCGAGTAGTACGCTGTAGCCCTGCGCCTCCAGGCGATCATGCAGGGCTTGAGCGGCGGCGGCCACTTCCGGCGACTTGCGCGCATTGATGGCGACGATGCCGACTTCAAAGGGCGCCAGGGCCACTGGCCAGGTGATGCCGCGATCATCAAAATGCTGCTCCACCGCCGCTGCCACCACCCGCGACACACCGATACCATAGCAGCCCATAGTCACTGTGGCGTCGCGGCCTGTCTCGTCCAGCACGGTAATGCCCATGCTCTTGCTGTAGAGTTCCCCGAGTTGAAAGACATGCCCCACCTCGATGCCGCGACGGATACTTAAAGTGCCCGTGGCACAATGGGGGCAGCCATCCCCGGCGCGGACATTGCGCAGATCGGCCGCTTCCGGGCGCGGCAAATCCCGGTCCCAGTTCAGATTGATCCAGTGCAGTTCCGCCGCATTGGCGCCGGTGCTGAAATTGGCCACGCCAAGGGCGCGGTGATCCACCATAATGGGGATAGGCAGCCGCAGGTCCTTGGGGCCGATAAAGCCCAAGGGTGCGCCCGTGGCCGATACCGCTTCCTCCGGGCTGGCCAGTCGCACGTTCTGGGCGTCCAGGGCATGTCCGGCCTTGATCAGATTCAACTCGTCATCGCCGCGCAACAACAACATGACCATCTTGCCGTCGGCGACCACCAACACGGTCTTGACGATGTTGGCGGCGCTGATGCCCAGATGCTCCGCCTGCTCCGCCACCGTGCGGATGCCCGGCGTCTGCACCTGCCCGGCAAGCAGCGGCGCCTCCGTCCCGACGGGTTCCGGGCGACTTTGGGCCTTTTCCATGTTGGCGGCATACGCGCAGTGGTGACACGAGACGATGGCATCTTCCCCCGAATCCGCCAGCACATGAAACTCATGGGAGCGCTTGCCGCCAATAGCCCCGTTATCCGCTTCCACCGCACGGAAGTTCAGCCCGAGGCGGGTGAACGTCCGCTGATAGGCTTCATACATGGTCTGATAGGTGATCTCCAGCGAGGCGTGATCCATATGGAAGGAGTAGGCATCCTTCATGATGAACTCACGCCCGCGCATCAGCCCGAAGCGAGGGCGGATTTCATCGCGAAACTTGGTCTGAATCTGGTAGAAATTGACGGGAAGCTGTCGGTAAGAGTGAATCTCCCGCCGCACCAGATCGCTGATGACTTCCTCATGGGTGGGTCCCAGGCAAAAATCGCGGTTATGACGATCCCGCAAGCGCAGCAGCTCCGGGCCGTACTGCTCCCAGCGCCCCGACTCCTGCCACAGCTCGGCGGGCTGCACCAGCGGCATCAGCAGTTCCTGCGCGCCGCTGCGGTCCATCTCCTCGCGCACCACCCGCTCCACCTTGCGCAACACCCGCAAG
>JAKAVW010000227.1:1948-5313 GCA_021827445.1 Pseudomonadota bacterium | reverse complement strand
CGCCCTGATAGAAGGGTACGGAGAGGTTGAGACTCACCCCGGCCTGATTCATGGCCATGCCGGGGAAGGGGCTACCCAGGGAGTGTTGTGCGATACCCTGAAGATTCACCACCGGCCAGCGCGCACGACGGCTGTATTCGACCTGATCCTGCGCGGTATGCAACTGCGCTACCGCTTGATGCATCAGCGGTTGATCTTTGACGGCGCTCTGCACCCAGCTATTCATATCGTCAGGTCGTGGACCCATGGCCTCATAATGCCCCAGGTTGTCGAGCATGCCGATGGGATGATGGGTGAGTCGTTGCAGGCGGCGTTGAGCAATGGCGATCCCATTGCGGGCCTTGATGAGATCGGCTTCGGCGGCATCAAGGCGGGCTTGTGCCTCACGTACGGCAATGATATCTCCAGTACCAATTTTCAGGGTGGCTTCCGTCTGTTTATAAATGCTTTCGAGCAGCGATTTCTGTTTTTCGGCAATATGCTTCTGGGCCTGCGCCTCCAGTACGCCAAAGTAGTCTTGAGCCACCTGCAGGGCCAGTTGCTGTTCGGTATAGGTGAGGGCCGCCGCGCTGGCCTGAATTTTGGTGCCGGCCTGCCTGAGCGCTGTCCATGCCTGACCGTCAAAAACGGATTGGGTAATGTTGACGCTGTAGCTGTCCGACAGGTAGGCGCGATTGATGGGTTCCGCTCCAAAGCCGGTGATGTCGGCGGTGTTAAAGCCGACACCGACGCCGGCACCCACATGGGGGAGCAGGGCGGAACGGGCGAGGGGCTTGTCCTGCATCTGTGCCGACAGATCGGCGCGGGCCTGCGCCAGGACGGGGTCTGTCCGGTAAGCCTGCTGATAGGCCTCAACGAGGCTTTCCGCCCAGGCGGGCGTCGCGCCCAGAATCAATACCGCCATGAGAAGCGAAAGACGTGGGGGGAGACGATCTGCGCGCATGGGAATGACCCTATCGTGACGGTAAGACCACAAGATACTGACCGATCGGTCAGCCGTCAAGGGAGGATCCTGTCGTGACATGCTCCAACGCGGTGTTCAGGAATGGGCAAAATGGTGCTTCTCCCTTATGCTGATGCTCCCGTTTCAGTGGACTCCGCGCTGCTTATGCCTCACCCCGTACTGACCCAATGTGTAGTGCCCTATCCTGAGAATGTCGCCACGGTGTTTGCGCCGCTCGCCTCAACGCCCTGGTCCTTCTTTCTGGATAGTGGTGCGGCGGCGTCGCCGCGGGGGCGTTACAGCATACTGGTGACGGCACCGCGCCAGCGTCTGTGGCAGGCGGCGGGGCAGCTTTGGATGGCTGATGGGGATGGTCCCGCGCGGCGCGCGGCGCTTTCGCTCTGGGAGGCCTTGCGCGAGTCAGTGGCGAGGCTTCCCGATGCCGCTTCTCTGCCCGCAGAATTGCCATTTGCGGGCGGGGCGCTGGGTTATCTGGCCTATGATTTCGGGCTGGCGGGGCAGGGTATTCCGCCGCCTCCTACACAGTCCCTTCCTGAAGCGGCCTTCGGTATCTACGATACGGCGCTGCTGGTCGATCATCATGGGCGCAAGGCCTGGCTTTATGCGCCCGAAGACCGGATGGTGCAGGCCCTCGCGGAGTGGCAGCCACGCCTGGCTTGCGCGACGGTATATTCCCCCGATCCGTCTTTTCAGGTGCAGGGGTCGGTACGGCCGCTCTGGAATCGCAGCGACTATGCCGCAGCCTTTGGCCGGGTGCAGGACTATATTCAGGCGGGTGACTGCTATCAGGTGAATCTGGCCCAACCCTTCGCCGTCCCGTACGCGGGATCGCCATGGTCGCTTTACCAGCGTCTGCGGGCGGTCAACCCGGCGCCTTTTTCGGCATATTTGTCCCTGCCCCAGGGAGAGGTGCTGAGTTTTTCCCCGGAACGGCTGCTGCGGGTTCAAAAAGATCGTTTACAGGTCCGGCCCATCAAAGGGACACGTCCGCGTCTGGAGGACCCGCAGGAAGACCAGCAGATGGCGCAGGCCCTTTTGGCCAGCCCCAAGGATCGTGCCGAGAACGTGATGATTGTCGATCTGTTGCGCAACGATCTGGGGCGGGTGGCAGCGATCGGCTCGGTGCAGGTGCCGCAACTCTGCGCGCTCGAATCTTACGCCCACGTTCATCATCTGGTCAGTGTGGTGGAGGCGCGCTTAGCACCGGGACAGGACGCCTTGAGTGCGCTGGAGGCCTGCTTTCCGGGGGGATCCATTACCGGGGCTCCCAAACGCCGGGCCATGGAAATCATCGCGGAACTGGAAGCCGGTGCGCGCGGCCTGTATTGCGGGAGTATTGGTTATCTGGATCAGCGCGGCAGCCTGGATATGAATATTGCCATTCGCAGTATGACGGCGGTTCAGGGTGATCTGCGCTTCTGGGCGGGGGGCGGCATCGTCGCGGATTCTGATCCGGATGCGGAGTATCAGGAGACGCTGGATAAGGTGGCCGTATTTCATCGCGAGCTTGCAGCATTGGCGGGAGAGGGATGAGGGTGTTTGTCATGGTGACCCCATCTGGCATAGAGTCGCTGCCAGTCTTGACTGCAAAAAACTGAATATGTCCGAAGAAAACAAAAAACGTCATACCCATTGGCAACTGTTGTTGCAGATCGTCTTTACGGTCGGCATCCTGTTTTGGCTCCTGCACAACACCAACTGGCAGGAACTGGGCCAGCGTTTTGCGGCGCTACGCCCGTTGTGGTTTGTCGCGGCCGTGGTGTCCTATGCCATGAATCTGTCGGTGTCTGCCATACGCTGGCGCATTATTCTCATGGCAATGGAGCGCTCCGCGCCCATGCTCTGGCTGCTGCGGCTGAACTGGGTGGGTGCCTATTTCAATCAAGTACTGCCGGGTTCCGTGTCGGGTGACGTGATCCGCGCCTGGTACACCCGCCATCAGACCCACTCCATGCCGCTGGCGCTGGCCGCAGTGTTCGGAGACCGCTTCATGGGTTTGGGGGCGCTCATCGCCATTGCTGCCGTGGCCTTTGTGCTGGGCGGTGCGCGGGTGGGATTGTTGCCGCAGATGGGCTGGACGATCGGGATTCTGGTCTTTGCCTACGTCCTGATTGTATTTTTGATTCTGAGCCCATTGCTCAACTTTCTGGAAAAGTTTGCGGGTAAGCTGGGTGAAAAGCTGCACGACATTCGTCTCGGTATGGGCGCGCTGCTGCGTCATCGTCTGGCCCTCGGCGGCACGATTGTGCTCTCCTTTGTGGTGCAGTTTTTTTCCATCCTGACTTTCTGGCTGCTCGCCCGTGCCCTGGGTGAAGCCCCCGACGCCGTGGCGGTCTGGGTGGTCTGGCCGGTGATCAGCCTTTTTCTGGCCTTACCCATCTCTTTCGCGGGCTGGGGACTG
>JAKAVW010000227.1:0-1938 GCA_021827445.1 Pseudomonadota bacterium | reverse complement strand
GTCTTACCTGCACATGGGGCATGAACAGGCACTGGCGCTCTCACTTTTGCTGGGCTTCACCGTCGTGCTGACCAGCCTGCCGGGTGCGCTGCTCTGGATTGGGCTGCATCGCCACCATCAGGCTCCACCGGATTTGAAAACACCGCCCGCCTCGCGTTAAACTGCGCGTCTTGCTGGCGTAGCTCAGTCGGTAGAGCTACTGATTTGTAATCAGTGGGTCAGGGGTTCGATTCCTCTCGCCAGCACCATATAAAACAAAGTGTTAGCATGTTTTGGCTTGGGTTATTTTAGCTTAAGTTGACTTTCAGGGGCAATTGCGGGACAGTGAAGCCTCCGAGGGACACCTTAAGGGGCACCCAAAATGGCTACCATCACCCCACGATACGATCGTGAAGACATTCTCATAGGATGGCAGGCCAAGATTCGCAAGAAAGGCTATCCAGCCCAGAATCAGACATTCAGGACCAAGGCTGAGGCTCTGGAATGGGCAACAGTCATTGAGGCCGAAATGGTCAGGGGTACCTGGCGAGATCGTGCAGAAGCTGAGTCCACCACTTTGAGCGATGCACTGTCCCGCTACGCGGAAGAAATTGTCCCGCAGAAGAAAGGCGCGGCACAAGAAATGGGTTTTTTGCGTCAGTGGCAAGTGCGACCCATCGGATCCATGTTTCTGGCGACAATCGCTGGCAAGCATGTCGCTGGCGTTATTCGGGACATGCAGGCGGAAGGTAAGTCGGCTAACACGATCCGGCTGCATCTTGCCCTGCTCTCGCACTTATTCAATGTGGCCCGCACAGAATGGGGCATGGAATCCATCAGCAACCCTGTAGAGGTCGTTCGCAAGCCTAAGCTGCCGCAAGGACGCGACCGTCGCTTGATGGACGGCGAGGAAGAACAATTGCTGGCCGCCTGCCGCATCACCAACCCAGAACTTTCCGTGATTGTCACGTTCGCCATCGAGACGGCCATGCGCCAGGGCGAGATTATGGGCATGACGTGGGATATGGTGGACCTGGCAAAGCGCACAGTCACACTGCCCGATACTAAGAACGGCACCAGGCGTGTCGTGCCGCTGTCCAGCAAGGCAATGGAGGCCTTGGGCACACTGCCGCGCAGACTGGATGGCAAGGTGTGGTCCTACACGCCGGACGGTATGCGTGCCAGCTACAAGAAGGCCATGAGGCGGGCAAGTATTGAGGGAATGACCTTCCATGACCTGCGCCACGAGGCTACCAGTCGTCTCTTTGAGAAAGGCTTTAACCCGATGGAAGTATCCTGTATTACGGGGCACAAGAATCTGCAAATGCTTAAACGATACACCCACCTCAAAGCCGAGGATTTGGCAAAGCGTATGGGATAAACGCAGGAAGAGAGCCTACGAAACCTACAAAACCCTCCCAAGCCACCCATAAAAATATTTGATGTCGCTTAAGTTGTGAACCCCATCGTCAACGGTTACAGTGTAACCGTTCTGTCGCCATCATCACCATCATTATCACAGGTTACAGTGTAACCAGCAAGGACTGTTGTTAACGGACAAAAAAGTATCATCCTGGATCAGCCGTATCCCATTGATTCTACGTTTTGAACAATTTCCACGTTTCACGAAGTATCATCCTGAGTAGCCCCACCGCCTTTGCCGACCCTGTGATGGTGGACAATAAAGTTTCATCCTGGCGCCTACGGGCATCCCTTGTGCTTGCGCTACACCCAATGACACATAAGCAGCGGTAGCGGTCATTCCCATCTAGCTTGGGATCGAGTAGTATCGGTCAGTAACAGTGGATCATGATTGAATTAATTGGGGATGAAAAGGGGTCTGCTATGCTGTCACTTGACATGTTACGCTGCACCATCGGTGCAATCGACTTCACGTTGGGTGTCATAAGGAGCGTTCATGCCCTCAATCCCGGCCTTCTGTGATACCTGCGGCACAGC
>JAKAVW010000226.1 GCA_021827445.1 Pseudomonadota bacterium | reverse complement strand
ACCCCGGTATATAGGCACTCCGTGGCGGCGGAATGCGCGCGGACTGTAAACTGCTCTGATAGTTGTTAATAGCAGCCAGCAGATTCAATCGGGCAATGGCCGCCTGTGCCTTGGACGCCGCTGACAGGGTTTCCTCTTTGGCAGTCGAGCCGGATTTTGTTGGCGCAATCGCCGCTGGCGGTGGAGCAGGGGGTATCGGGGGAAGTGCCTGAACCCGATGTGCGCCGCGAGGCGGTTGGTCCCCGTAGCTCACCACCCCACTCGGCGAAACCCATCGATAAATGGGGTCTCCGGAGGCAACGGGGATAGCGGTGATGTTCCAGACGACGGCGGCTAATATGATCAAGGCGCTCCCAACCGGAATCCCATATTTGGATGGACGGTGGTCCGGTGAACGGTGTCTTATCCCGCCAAGACCTGACATGAACGTGTCCTCTCAATCCTGTTTCGCCGCCAGTTCGGCCTTGAGGCGGGCGAGATCGTCGTCGACGCCGCTGGTGGCGCGAAGTTTGTCCATTTCCCGATCCGTCTGCGTGCGGTGGTCTAAAGGATCGTTGATAACCCCGGACTCCAACAGGCCATCCATGGCCTGAGCCTTGGCCTGCTCGTGCGCGGTGCGATCCTGCACCCGACGCAACGCATCCCCGGCGTCATCCAGACCATGACCCAACCCGGTGAGGGATTCGGTCACTTTCACCTGTGCCTGTGCCGCCGCCATCTGACTTTTCATCACTTCTTTCTGGATGCGGAACTGTTCGATGCGTTCCTGGAGGGCATGTTCATAATCCATGAGCTTCTGGGCCTGGGCGGCGACAGTGTCGTGGGCTTCTTGCAGAGCGGTAATTTTCTGTGCTTCGGCCTGTTTTTCTGCCAGTGCGCTGCGCGCCAGGTCTTCACGGTTGGCGTTGAGGGCCATGCGGGCATCCTCTTCCGCCTTGGCGACCAATTTTTGCGCCTGCGTGATCTGATTTTCCAGGGATACCCGCTCGGTGACCACATCGGCAAGGTGGTGTTTGGCTTCCTGCAGGCTGGCCAGCATCTTCTCGTAGGAGAGGTCCAGGGTTGCTGCGGGGTCTTCGGCCCGGCTGAGCAGTTTGTTAACTCTGGCCTCCAGAATATTGGCGGCGTGCTTAAAAATAGACATGCAAAGCTCCTGTGGGACCGGTGGTCGGGGTGAAGCACCGTCTGCTTAGATATAGCACAGCCCCGCATCTCTGCAAGTTTTTGTAAGCGCTCCCGGTTTCCTTTCACAATCCCGGAATACTGGTCACCCCTCCATAAACCCCCAACCCGCCCGCCAGGATTACCACAAACAGCACCAGCCAGAGATAGGGGCCACGCAAGCGGTGTTCGGCGGGCAGCGCCTTGATGGATAGGGCGACCAGAAAGCCCAGTACCATAGGCAGGAGCAGTGCATTCATCACCTCCACGCCAATGTCGAGGCTGACGAGATCGGGAATGGTGATCACCGTCACGGCGCCAGCCACGATGATGGCGGTGTAAATCCCGTAAAACCAGGGCGCATCCTTGGGGTGATGCTCCAGCGAGTGGCGGAAGCCGGTGACCTCCCCCCAACCCCAGGCCCCGGCAAGGGAAGCGACAATGGCCGCCACCATGCCCGCCCCGAGGATACCCACGGAAAACACGATGCGTCCCCAGGTGTCGCCGAGATAAGGAATAATAGCCTCCGAGAGCTGATGCACCGTATTGAGGGGAGCGTTGGGGTTCAGGCGGCCAATAGTGGCGGCCGTCGCGATCAGTACGGCCGCCATGATCAGTTGGGTGAGAATCGCGCCAAAGGCGGTATCCCAGCGCGCGTGGCGATAATGCTCGGGGTGCAGCCCCTTATCAGCCACTGCCGACTGCTGATAGAACACCATCCACGGCATGATCACCGCGCCGATATTCGCGGCGACGAGCATCATATAGTCGTCGTTGGTGATGGGCGCGTGCAGCAGGCCATGCAGGATTTCATGGATGCTGGGATGACTGGCCCAGGCGATACCAAAAAAGACCAGTTCAAAGAGGCCCATGATCAGGGCGACACGTTCCACATGCCGGTATGAACCGGTCCAGACGATGGTCAGCAGGGTGGCCGCCGCCAGGGCAACCCCGACAGAGCGCGGCAAGCCATAGAGATTGCTGACGCCGGCCACCCCGGAGAATTCCGTCAACAGCGCGCCGGTGGTGGCCACACTGAGGCCGGCCACGGAGAGATAGGCCCAGCCTTTCCCGAAGGTTTCGCTGATCAGTTCGCCGTGGCCTTTACCGGTAAAGATGCCCAAACGCACCGTCAGCTCCTGTACGATATAGAGGATAGGCATGAGGATGAATTGCAGGAGCAGCAGCTTGAAGCCCCATTGCGCACCACTCTGCGCCGCGGTGATGATACTGCCGACATCGGTGTCGGCGAGCATGACCACCAGACCGGGTCCCAGCACCGCCAGGAAAATTTCCCAGCGGGAACGATGGGTGGGTGCGCTGGTTTTGCTGAAGACGGGTGTTGACGACATAGGAAGTATCCGTATTGTATCTTATCTAAACGCGAATGATTCCTGTTTGCTCGCGCTTTGTCAAGCACCTCATTGTCCGAAAATACCGCCAAACACCGTCTGCCGCTAGCCCCCTTTGTCGGGAAATGTCAGGTGAGCGATCAAACCACCCGTTTCGGCATTGGCGAAGCGGAGGGTGCCGCCATGCAGGGCCATGATCCGCTGACAAATCCGCAGGCCGATGCCGGAACCATGCCCGGACTGGCGCGGTAAGGTGCCGCTGTTCATTGGCTCGATGTCCCGTTCCGGCACGCCGGGGCCATGGTCGCGCAGACAGATTTCGGTACGGGCCGGATGGCGGATGATCCGCATATCCAGGCGTCCACCACCGTAACGCCGGGCGTTGTCAAAAAGATTACGAAACACTCTTTCCAGCGCCAAAGGGCGGCAGCGTAGGGGCGGCAGGACGACAGCCCTGGCAGGATGCTCTACCCGTACCGCCAGGCCGTAGCGTTCCTGGGCCGTCGCGGCCATTTCGGCCACCCAGTCGCGCACCTCCACCTGGATGACCCTTTCCTGGTCTCCGCTGCGCACCAGGGTCAGAAACTTGTCGATGGTCTCATCCATTTCACTGACGTCCACCAGCATGGCCGCTTTTTCGGCCAGCAGATCGTGGTCCTGAAGGTGCAGGGTCAGCAGCAGGCGCGACAGGGGGGTGCGTAGTTCGTGGGAAATACCGGTAAGCAGCAAGGTACGCTCTTCGTGCAGACGGTGCAGATCGCTAGCCATGCTGGTGATGGCTTGCTCCAGATGACGCACCTCCAGAGGGCCGCCAATGGGTTCAAGAGATTCCGGCATATCGCCCCGGCCGATGCGTGGTGCCTCCGCTGCCAGTCGGGCCAGGGGACGGTTGATCTGGCGGACGATGATCCAGGCGCCGAGCAGGGTACAGAGGGCGATGACGCCGAGGCGCATAAACATGAAGCCCTGTCCGCCGAAATTCATGGGGGAGACGCGCATGCCCAGCCAGGGCTGATGGTGGCCGCCGCGAATCCACATCCAGGTGGCATCGGCATCGCTGGGGCCGACCCGTAGCGCCGCGCCGGGGGCAATGTGCGCGAGGTAACCGGCGCTTTGGCGCAAAAAATAGTTGCTGGCGGGCGCGCCCGGCAAATCATGGGGCGACCGCCATTGCAGGGTACCGGTAGGTGTGTGATCGGCGCCGGCGGCAATCAGGGCGTGGTCAGTCTGCCAGAGGAATTCCGCGAAGCGTTCGGCGGCAGGATTCAGCACGTATTGATGAAACAGGACATAGACGGCGCCCTGGGTCCCCAGCAGCAGAACCGCCAGCAGGAGCACCGTCCGCCACAGGGTGCTGCGCGGCCAGAAGCTGCGCATGCTCAGGGCTCCGCTACAAACAAATAGCCATGACCCCAGACCGTGCGGATATGCCGGGGTCGGCCGGGGATGCTGTCGAGCAGACGGCGCAGGCGGGAGATCTGCATATCAATGCTGCGGTCATCACTTTCCAGTTGTCGGCCACGGGTCAGCCACATGAGCTTTTCGCGGGTCAGGGGCTGGCCCTCATGCTGAATGAGTGTCGCCAGGGTCTGGAACTCGGCACTGGTGAGAGACAAGCTTTGCCCGCCCAGTTGAATCTCTTGCCGGCCCATATCCACGGTGAACCGGCCGCATTGGAAGGGGGCCGTTACCGCTTCGGGGCGGGGGGCGGCGGCGCGGGTGCGGCGCAGAATCGCCTGGATGCGGGCCACCAGTTCGCGGGGGTGAAAAGGCTTGGCGAGATAGTCGTCGGCGCCCATCTCCAGGCCCAGGATGCGGTCTATTTCATCGCCGCGCGCGGTGAGCATGAGGATGGGGACATCATGATGCTGGCGCAGTCGTCGGCAGATTTGCAGGCCGTCTTCATGGGGCAGCCCCAGATCGAGAACGATCAGGTCAATGGGTGTCTCGGCGAGTAGAGCCTCGATCTGTCGGCCGTCGCTCATGC
The DNA here is from genome assembly GCA_021827445.1 of Pseudomonadota bacterium. Classification (GTDB taxonomy): domain Bacteria; phylum Pseudomonadota; class Gammaproteobacteria; order Acidithiobacillales; family Acidithiobacillaceae; genus Acidithiobacillus. The sequence continues at coordinate 839 of JAKAVW010000226.1, read as the reverse complement.
CGCGCACCGCAAAGCCAAAACCCTGCAAATGCGACTCCACCAGACTGCGCAGGCGCAGGTCATCATCGACCACCAAAATCTGTTTCTGTGTGTCCATGCGCACACTCTAACCCGTTGTTCTCGGGTGGGCCAAGGCCAAATGTAACAAAGCCTCCCGACGGGCGCCAAAGTGACACACTGTTACGTTTTAACCGGCTTGCGGCAAAGATTGTTACAGGCATTCCCGCTACCATTTTTCCCTGTTGCGACGGCTGCGCGGGGAGTTGCCCTCTCGGTGCTTGCGGATAGCGCCGCTTATTCCCGTATATCGACTGAGTGAGGGTTTTGCATGAAAAACGCCAGGTATCTGCACGGCCAGGGGCGGCAGAAAGCGGGGCGTTTGGCTCCGGGTATGGCCCGGCTGGGTGTCCTGCTCGGGGTTGTCGCTGCGGCGGGCTGCGCTGTCGGGCCGCAGCTTAGTGCGCCTGCCGTGCCGGCGCCCAAGGCCTATAACGCCCGTCCCATAAATCTGCACAGTGCTCAGCAGCAGGTCCAGTGGACCACGCAAGAGGCACAGGCCTGGTGGTTGCTCTTTCGTTCGACGCCGTTGAATGACTATATCCGCCAGGCCATGCAGGCCAACCCGGATTTACAGGCGGCGCGGGCGGCCCTGGCGCGCGAGCAGTCCTTGATCGCGGTGGCCCAGGGCGGACTGCTGCCCAGCGTGGGTGCCGGTGCCGGAGTCAGTCGCGGGCGGGCACAACGGACCGGCGCGAACGGCGGGGCGAGCTACCGCATTCCCGGTAATCTCTACAGCCTGCTGCTAGGCACCGTCGACGTCCACTACAACCCCGATGTGT
>JAKAVW010000225.1:3367-5346 GCA_021827445.1 Pseudomonadota bacterium | reverse complement strand
AGTACATATTTCCAGGGATTCTCCGCTACCACGGTCGGCATCAAGCACGAGTTGGGCTACACCAAACACTGGTTGGGAGCCGTGGAAAGTTTGTTTACTCTGCCCTCCGGAAGCCCGGCGTTTGGCAACCGGGGGCTAGGGGTCGCCTTTAACGGTATCGTCGCCTATGCCCCCAGTGACGACACCGGCATATCCTTGCAGTTGGGCGTCACATCCCAGACCAATCCCGCACTCGCCGGAGGTGGTCGCTTCACCAGCATCAATCCGGATATCACCTTCACCTGGTTGCCATTGTGGAATCTGCAGTTCTACGGCGAGGTCTACGGACAGAGCCGCACGGGGCCAGGCCTGGGGTCTGGTTTTGACGCGGACGGCGGTGTGCAATACCTGCTGACCCCCTACTGTGAGGTGGACCTTGAAGAAGGCGTGCGCCTGAGCGGAAACCTGGGTGGATTTACCCACTACTTCGGGGCAGGGATGGGTTTCCTGTTCTGAAATACGTAACGGGTGCGTGGTGGACAACCCTCTTTGAGGCGCGGTACGTAGAGAATCCGGCTTTCCAGGTCCATCTGGTCTACCTGTTATAGCGCGGGCATCGCCTCCCCCACACGGAACGATCGGGCAAACTCGCTCTGTGCCAGTCCGGTTTGCTCCGCGCAAGTTCCGCTGATATCCCGGACCCAGCCGTAAACCATTGCGCCACCCCGGTGCCTATGGCAACCTTTGTGCCACATTTGTATCCGGCTGAAGATAAATTCATGGACACTCCCGCCTATTCCCCGCAAGAGCTCGAAGCCACCGTGCAGCAACACTGGCAGGATCAGCAAACCTTCAAGGCCGCCGCCACGCCGTCGGGTGAAAAGTTCTACGCCCTCGCCATGTTCCCCTACCCCTCCGGGCAATTGCACATGGGGCATGTGCGCAACTACAGCATCGCCGACGCCATCGCTCGCTATCAGCGGATGCAGGGCAAGGAAGTCATGCAGCCCATGGGTTGGGATGCCTTCGGCCTACCCGCGGAGAATGCGGCCCTCAAGCATGGTTTGGCACCGGCGCAGTGGACCATGGACAACATCGCCCACATGCGCGGTCAGTTGCAGCGGCTGGGCCTGTCTTATGACTGGTCGCGGGAGTTCGCCACCTGCACGCCGAACTACTATCGCTGGGAGCAGTGGCTGTTCGTGAAGCTCTGGGAGAGGGGTCTGGTCTATCAGAAGCTGAGTACCGTCAACTGGGACCCGGTGGACCAGACCGTCCTCGCCAACGAGCAGGTGGTGGACGGCTGTGGCTGGCGCTCCGGTGCGCCGGTCGAGCGCAAGGAGATCGTGCAATATTTCCTGCGCATCACCGCCTACGCCGAAGAACTGCTGAGCGGCCTCGATACCCTGAGCGAGGGCTGGCCGGAGCAGGTACTGACCATGCAACGCAACTGGATCGGTCGCTCGGAAGGCGCAGAGATTCATTTCCCGCTGGCCGCTGGCGACGGTGTCATCAAGGTCTTCACCACTCGCCCCGACACCCTGATGGGGGCGACCTATCTGGCGGTGGCCCCGGAACATCCTCTGGCCATTCAGGCGGCGGAAAATAGCGCTGAACTCGCGGCCTTCCTCGAACGCTGCCGCCATGTCGCTGTTTCCGAAGCCAGCATCGAAACCCAGGAGAAGGAGGGACATCCCCTCGGCCTGAACGTGCGGCATCCGCTTACCGGCGTGGAGCTACCCGTCTGGACCGCCAATTTCGTGCTCATGGGCTATGGCGAGGGCGCGGTGATGAGTGTACCCGCCCATGATCAGCGGGATTTTGAGTTTGCGCGCAAATATGGCCTGCCCATACGCGCGGTGATTCAGGCTGAGGGTGTTGCCACCGACGGCGAAGCCATGACGGAGGCCTGCACCGGCAGCGGCACCTTGTTCAACTCCGGGACTTTCGACGGCCTGGCCAATGAAGCGGCCAAGGGCAGCATCACTGCGGCAGTAGCC
>JAKAVW010000225.1:0-3357 GCA_021827445.1 Pseudomonadota bacterium | reverse complement strand
CTTCCGTCTGCGCGATTGGGGTATCTCCCGCCAGCGCTACTGGGGCACGCCCATCCCCATGATCCACTGCCCCCTCTGTGGCGTCGTGCCGGTGCCGGAGGAGGATCTGCCGGTGATCCTGCCGACCCACTACCAGCTTAAAGACCCGCGTTCGCCGCTGCTGGACGACCCCGAGTTCACCCAGGTGGCCTGCCCGCAATGTGGCGCCGCAGCCCGGCGGGAAACCGACACCATGGACACCTTCGTGGAGAGCTCCTGGTATTACGCCCGCTTCGCCTGCCCCGATGCCGGGCAGATGCTCGACCAGCGCGCCGCCGACTGGCTGCCGGTGGATCAGTATGTGGGCGGTGTGGAGCACGCGGTGCTGCATCTGCTCTATGCCCGGTTCTTCAACCGCCTGCTCCGCGATGTCGGCCTGCTGCCCGCCGACGGCGCCCATGATGAGCCCTTCCGCCATCTGCTGACGCAGGGCATGGTGCTCAAAGACGGCAGCAAGATGAGCAAATCCAAGGGCAATACGGTGGACCCGCAAGGCCTGATCGACCGCTACGGAGCCGATACCGCGCGCCTCTTTATTCTCTTCGCGGCGCCGCCGGAACAGCATCTGGAGTGGTCGGACAGCGCCGTGGAAGGTGCATACCGCTTCCTCAACCGCTTCTGGCGTCTGGTCCACGAGTATGGCGCCACGCCCCCGGCACTGCCCGCAGAGCTCTCCGCCGAGGCGGTGGACCTGCGCCGCGCGGTGCATCAGTGCATCGATCGGGTCAGCCGCAACATGGACGGGCGCTATCATTTCAACGTCGCCATCGCCGCCATCATGGAGCTGACCAACAGCCTGATGAAGGTCCCTGCGGATGCTCCGGCCGACCTGCGGGCGGTGCTGGGCGAAGGACTGCGCGCCCTGACCCTGCTGCTGGCCCCCTTTGCGCCCCATATCGCCGAGGTGCTTTGGCAAAAACTGGGGCAAAGCGGCGTGATCAGCCATGCGTCCTGGCCCGTCGCTGATGCCGGGGCACTGCGTTGCGATACCGTGACGCTGGTCATTCAGATCAACGGCAAGTTGCGCGAACGCATGGATTTTCCCGCTGATGCGGACCATGCCAGCGTCGAACAGACGGTACTGGCGGATTCGGCCATGCAGCGCCATCTGGAGGGTAAAACCGTGCGTAAAGTGATCATCGTACCTGGCCGTCTGGTCAACGTGGTGGCGGGATGAGCCGCACGCGGCAATGGCGTCGCTGGTGGCTCGTGACGGGGCTGGCCTTGCTGCTGGGCGGCTGCGGCTTTCATCTGCAAACCGGGGCCACCATTCCGCCCAAGCTGACGGGCTTGCGCGTTGCGGGTACCGGCCCCTCTGGCGGCACGCTGGCGCAGGCCGTTGATCGTGCGCTACAGCGTCGCGGCAACCACGCGCAGGCGGGTGGCCCCTTATTGCAGATCGACAATGCATATGTCAGCCAGCGGATCATCAGCATCAGCCCAAGCAACGGTGTGGCACTGGAGTTTCTCGATACCTTACACGCCGAGATCAGCGTCATCGGCAGCGACCATCAGCTACTTCTCACGCCGCAACCGCTGCTCGTGGAGAACAGTTTCAGCTACAACAGCGGCAACCCACTGGCGACTAATGAGCAGCAGATCACCACGCAGCGGCTGTTGATGGAGCAGGGCGCACGACAGATTCTGCGGCGGGTGCTCAACAGCCCCGATTTCCGCCAGCAGGCTCCCTGAGATGCGACTGAAGCCGGCGCAATGGGCCAGCCACTTGCGCGGCCCTCTGGCATCGGTATATGGCCTCTTTTCCGATGAGCCCCTGCTCTTGCAGGAGGCGGAAGACGCACTGATCGCCGCTGCGGCGCAGCAGGGTTTCGCCCAGAAACAGCGCCTCGGCCAGCAAGGCGGTAGCGTCTGGGACGCCTTGCGCGACGAGCGGGACGCCGGTTCGCTTTTCGCTGAACAACGCCTGCTCCTGCTGCGTCTGGATAGTCCCAAAGTCCCCAAAGAAGGCAGCGCCGCCCTGCAGTACTGGCTGGCCTCGCCACCTCCCGACGCCCTGCTGATTCTCAGTGGCCCCCGCCCTGACGCCAGCACGCAGAAAACCGCCTGGTTCAAGGCCATCGAAACCCACGGCCACACGCTCCTGCTGTACCGCCCGGAGGGGCAGGACTGGCCGCGCTGGGTGGAGCAGCGCCTGCGCGCCGCCGGGATGCGGGCCGACAGCGCCGCCATTCAGTTGCTCACCGACCTCAGCGCGGGCAATCTCAGTGCCTGCCATCAGGCTATTCAGCGGCTGCAACAGGTCTATCCGGGGCAAAGCATTATTGATGTCACCACCATCCGCGCGGTATTGGCTGACAGCAGCCAATTCACCATTTACGATCTCGCCGACGCAGTTCTGCGCGGCGAGACGGAACAAATCCTGCGCATTCTCGACCGCCTGCGCAGTGGCGACGGTGAACCGGCGTTGTGTCTCTGGGTCCTGCACAAGGACCTGCGCCTACTGGCTGAATTGCGGGCTGGCGGCGTGGATGCCGATGCATTCTTCCAGCAGAACCGTATTTTCCCGCCCCGGCAGGGCTGGCTGCGCAATGCCGCCCGGCGTCTGACCCGCTCGGGGCTGCTAGCGGGCATTGAGGACTGCCTTGCCATCGACGCCCGCATCAAGGGACAGGACCCCACGCCGGTCTGGCCGGCACTGACCGATCTCTGCCTGCGGATGTGCAGGTGACGACGGATTTATTGGTACCCCGACTCGCGCCATGAAGGCGTTCCACAAGGTTTAGCACCCATGCGCCAGGCCCTGCCATTCACCGTTCTCGTTCTCGGATTAGTAAGCTTTTTCAATGACCTTGCCTCGGAGATGGTTGTCCCTCTCATCCCTGTCCTCCTGGCCACCATACTCGCTGCGGGTCCGGTGGCCCTGGGCCTGGTGGAAGGGGTGGCGGATACCGTAGCGAGCTTTCTCAAACTCTGGTCCGGCCGGCATTCTGACCTCATCGGTGGGCGGCGCAAGGGGCTGACGGTGATCGGCTACACCGTTTCCAATCTGGCGCGACCGCTCATCGCCGTGGTGGGAAGCTGGCCGGTGCTCCTGCTCGTTCGCAGCATCGACCGGATGGGGAAAGGTATCCGCACCGCACCAAGGGATGCCTTGCTGGCAGATTCCACGCCGCCGGAACGCATCGGCTTTGCGTTTGGCTACCAAAGGGCCATGGACAATGGGGGCGCGGTGCTGGGGGCTCTGGTGGCAGCGGCAGTTTTGCATTTTTCCGGAATCCCCTTGGAGGACGTCATCCTCCTGTCGGCCATCCCCGGCGCCGTCGCCATTTTGCTCCTCGGTGGCGGTGTGCGTGAGGT
>JAKAVW010000224.1 GCA_021827445.1 Pseudomonadota bacterium | reverse complement strand
AAACCCGAAGAACAACATCTGGCTTACCTGCGCGGCATTGCTCGTCGGAGCATAGAAAGGTAAATCGTTTCTGTGGATTTTGCGCGAAATATGCTTCTCGTGCTTGCTCTATATCCACAATCTTATCCAGTTCAACACAGAACGCCTTTTCAATACGCATAACGACCCTCGCTTGTTGGCTCTCCGCCATAGGGTATACCAAAACCCGCCGATCTATACCCCGCAAGGACAAATGAGTGTCCGCGCGCTGAAGGGTATTCGCATGAAAAAGCAATTCAAGTCTCTGTTTTCCGGTGTTCGCAAGATCGGCGCTGCTGGCCTGATGATTTTAGTTCCCGGCATGGCGTTCGCATCCACGTCCGGCGGGGTGTTTTCTCCGATTACCGGGCAGATGGGCACGGTCCTGACGGGTATGCAGGATATGGGCGGGCTGGTCGCCGCTGGCGGTGTCGTCGCCACGGGCCTTGCCTGGTGGCACGGTGGCGAGCACAAGAAGGCCATGATGATTGGTCTGGGTGCGACGATTGGCGGTATTGCCATGGCTAACGCGAAATCGCTGGCCACCAGCATCACCGGCGGCGCCACGATGGGGCAGGCGAGCACTCTGGGCCTTGTCGCATCCCACGCTTTGCACATCGTAGGTCTCTAAGACATGGCGGCGGAGTACACCCGCCGTCTACCGCTTCACCCCTCACTCACCAAGCCGATGCTGGTGGCGGGCGGTGAACGGGAGGCCACGTTCGCCCTTTGGTTCGCCTGTCTTTCTGTACCGATTATGACCTCTCTCTGGTTTATTCCTGTGGGGATTATCGTCGGTGGAGTAGGGCAGTCGTTTTTACGTTCTTTGGCCAAGCGCGACCCACAAGCATTGGGCGTTGTGCGTCGGCACTGGAGTCAGCAAGCCGCTTACCTGAGCGGTGCGAGCGCTTATGCGCCGATTAAATACAAGGCACCCAAAGAACAGACGCAAAGTGCGGCGTCCGGTGGTCTGCTCAAAGGTTTATCCAAACTTACGGGGAAGAAGAAATAATGCTCGCTCTGAAACAGTACCGTGACAAAGCGCTGGGTCTTCCGGATCTGCTGAATATCGCTTTTTTATTGGATGGCTGGCAGACCGAAGCCGGGGAAATGGCCGTCGCCATGCAAAAGGACGGAAGTTTGCTTACAGGATTCCGCTACGATGGCCCGGATCTCGAAAGCCAGTCTACACGGGATCTGGAAGGACTTTCTGCCATCTGGAACAACGCGGTTTCGCGTCTTGGTACGGACTGGGGCATTCACGTTACGGCGATTCGTGAACCTGCGGACGACTACATCGATATGTCCGAGTGCGCATTCGGCGATCCTGTGTCTCGCCTCATCGAGGCCGAGCGCCGGACGCAGTTTGGAATGGAAACGGGCCACTATGTGAGCCGCTACGCGATCACCATCGCCTGGCGCACCCCTATCGACGCCGAGATGCAACTGGTATCCGCGATGGTCAAGAAAAAGGCCAGAAAAAACACGGAAGGGTTGGGTGAAGATGCGTTCCAGAATATATTGGCCCGTTATCGCCAGATGATCGATGTGATCATGGGCATTTTCAGGTCGGGATACCGAGTGAAGGCCATGGATGCCGACGGACTGCTGACCCATGTACATGAATGTCTGACCGGCTCCCCGCACCGCGTCAACGCACCCCGCATTCCGGCCTACCTGGATGCGTTTCTTGGTCACCATGACTTTGTGGGCGGGCTGGAACCGTCTATTGACGGCGAAGATGTTCGTGTGGTGACGGCGCTGGGCTATCCCGGCCAGACCTTTCCGGAGATGCTGGAGCATCTGCACAGCATGCCTTTTCCGCTACGCTACACGCTCCGCTTCCTGCCTCTGGATCAGGCGGATGCCGTGGCGGACATGGGAAAGATCCGGGATCGCTGGTTTGGTTCGCGCCAGAGCGTGAAATCGCTGCTGGCTGAAAAAGTAGGGGGTGAAGCTCCCGGCCAACTGGCCGCCGACGATACGGTGGTCAACCTTGCTCTGGATGCCAAACAGGCCGTCAACGAAGCGCGAGAGGGTGCCGTGAAGTTCGGCAACTTCTCGCTGTCCGTGGTATTGCGCTCGTCCAATGAAAAAGTGCTGGCTGAACGGGTAAAGGCGATCAAGGAGTTCTTTGACAATGCGGGCTATATCGCGCACTTGGAGACGACGAACACGGTAGAGGCGCTCCTGGGGAGCATACCTGGTCACCTTTACGAGAACATTCGGCGTCCGCTGATGCACTCGCTAAATTTTGCGGATTTCGCGCCCAAGACGGAAATTTGGGCCGGCGAAGCGCGTTGCCCAAGCCCTTTCATGAAGATGCCCGGCGGGCGGAAGGCGCCGCCATTGCTGTATGCGGCGACCACGGGCAATACGCCTTTTCGTTTGAATTTGCATGTGGGTGATCTGGGGCACACCTTGATTGCGGGTATGACCGGCGGTGGCAAGAGTACACTCCTGGCACTGCTGGCGGCACAGTGGCAACGCTACCATGGCGCACGGGTGATCGCCTTCGATAAAGGCATGAGCCTTTATACGCTCACGGAAGGAATGCGCGGTCAGCACTATGATCTGAATGGGCCGACTTCTGACTTGTTCTTTGCGCCCCTGCAACACGTTGATGATCCCGCCGAGGCCGCGTTTGCGGCAGATTGGGTGGAGGCCCTGGCCACACTGCAGGGCGTGGCCATCACATCAACGGAGCGCACAGCGATTCGGGATGCCGTACACGGTTTAGCTCGGGAGTCTGGACGTTCGCTCACAGCACTTGTACAGATGATTCAGAACCGCGAACTCAAGGACGCCCTGCAGTATTACACGCTCACCGGACAAACCGGTGACTTGCTCGACGCCGAAACGGATGGACTGAGTCTTTCTAACGCATCGAACATGACGTTCGAGATGAGCCACCTGATGAACGGCAGCCCAACGATGCACCTGGTGACCGTTCCGGTTCTGCTGTATCTCTTCCATCGTATCGAACAGATGCTGGATGGTCGGCCAACCATGATCATTCTCGATGAAGCGTGGACCTTTCTGGATAACCCACTGTTTATGGCGAAGCTGCGGCAGTGGCTAAAGGAACTCCGGAAGAAAAATGCCCTCGTCGTTTTCGCCACGCAGTCGCTGGCGGATCTCAAGAACAGCCCACTGCTTCCAGTGCTGAAGGAATCCTGTCCGACGAAAATCTTCCTGCCCAACCAGGCAGCCACCAGTCAGAATTTGCGGCCTTTGTATATCGACATGGGGATGAACGACCGGCAGATCGAATTGCTGGCCATGTCCACTCCGAAGCAGGACTACTACCTGTTCACCCCCGAAGGGCAGCGCCGGATTCAGTTTGGCATGGGACCGGTAGCGCTCGCTTTTTGCGGTGTTTCCGATCCGCGTGAGGTCAAGCGGGTAATGGAGTTGAAGGTGCAGGAGGGGGATCGTTGGCCGATAGCATGGCTCAAAGAGTGCCTGCCGCCCAGCATCCGGGATGGTTGGGTACGGCATGCGGAAACCTTGTTTTGAACATGGGAAAGGGAGTGGACATGAAAAAGACGATGAAATATGCCGTGCTCGCGGCGCTGCTCCTGACCCCGGCAGTGGGCACGGCGGGGGTCAATGCCGATCTACAGGCTTTGCAGGCCGCGAATACGGCGCTGCAGGGGCTCGCGCAAACCTGGCCACAACTGCAGAGTCAGGCGCAGGCATATGGCGCGCTGGCCAATTACGCGAGTCAATCGGGAAAAGGCCCGATAGTGCGGGTTCCCGGACTGGAGTTTGAGGAACAGTGCCATAATGTGCATTGGGATAATGAGATCGACCAACTGGTCACGGGCGGATTGAACATCGCGGGTGATGCGGAAGCGGAAAGTTACGCGCTGGAGATCCTGTCCGTGCAGTGGGATGAGGACGCCACCAACCTGATGGAAGCGGAGGTATCCAAGCAGGCGCCCAGCGATGCAACCCAGCTACAGTCCGAATTGGCAGAAAGCGAACAGTCTGGCAAGGCGCTCAGCGCGTTGTTGAACGGCCTTGGATCGCAAATATCCGCAGCGATGGGCCCCAATTCCGGCTTTACGCCATTGCCCATCCACAATTGGCAGGCGGGCATGGGTTCCTATCCGAATCTGACAGCCGTGCAGTGGATGCCCGGCCCGTCAGATGGCGCTCCGATTGGATGGGCGGGGAACCTGTTACCAGCACAAGGGCTCGCCCGACTGGTAGATGTGTGCCCAACCGGATCGGCCAACATTCCGGAAATCTCGGATGCGCCGATTCTCTCCGGGATACAGCAAGCGGTCACGGATGAACCCTCTATGTCCACAGCATTACAGTCCGTGGAAGGCGGGTCAACGTGGAGCCTGCCCACAGCCACGCCCTTTTTCAGTTCCCCTTACACGACTCGGGTGAATCTGGTCGCAGCCCTCGGCTCGGATCTTCCGCAGGTAGCCAATTATCTGGCTCCGGTGACCCCTGATGTCGCGCAATTTGCAAGCATCGCCAACCAGGTTACACAACAAATGGCTTCAGGAGTATAACCCATGAAAAAGAAAATCTGTGTACTGGCGATGAGTGCCACGTTGGCAATGGTGTCCACATCGGCTTTCGCCAGCGGCGAAGTCGCCGGTGCCACGTTCCCCCAGCAAATCATTCAGGAGGCTACGGCAGTCCAGCAGTTGGCCAAGCAGGCGCAAGAGGTCTCGACGCAGATCAGCATGTACACTAACGACATTGAGCGTTACCAGAACATGGTGACCAACACTCTGAATATGCCGGCGGCCACGTTCGCACAGATCTGGAATCCGCTGGTGGGTTCCATCCAGAAGCTCTCGTCCATTTATAGTCAAGCACAGGCGTTAGGTTACGCTGGCCAGAACATCGGGTCTCAACTGGCTCAGGAATATCAGGGCGCTGGCAACTCGATCCAGAACCTGTCCTCTGTATACGCCAACTGGAACCAGACGACCAACACCGACATGGAAGACGCCTTGCAGTCCCAGCACTTGGCGGCGGCAAACTTCGCCACTCAGGACTCGTCCATGCAGACAATTCAGAATGCTGCGCAGTCCGCTCAGGGTCGGGAACAGGTCGCCGCCGCCGCCGTGGCTGCGGCCAACGTGACCACCAAGTCGATCCAGCAACTGGAGCAGATCACCATGGCCGGGCAAGACGCGGTACTGGCGTATCAGCGGCAGGAGAAGGCACAGAAGAATGTGTCTTCGCAGGAGGCTGCGAACAGTCTCTTCTCCGGCGGCACGAATAATCCCAGTCTTTTGCCGTAATCCTATCGCCTGACCCGCTGCTGATCTATACCTCGCATCGGTCGGCAGGGCCACGTTACCGAATTGGCTTCCCCGCAG
>JAKAVW010000223.1 GCA_021827445.1 Pseudomonadota bacterium | reverse complement strand
CCGCCCAAACAGTTCAAGCAAGTAGCGGCCTCGATGCTGGACTTGCTTCGGAATCCAGAGCCACATGACGCACGTCCGCTGAAGGGGTATAGCTATCGTCGGGTGGACGTTGGGGAGTACCGCATCGTTTATGACTTGCCGGAGGATATGGTGCGTGTGCTGCTGATTGGAAAGCGTAACGATGACGCGGTGTACAAAGACCTGGGCCGGAAATAGAGGGGTTTACCGGACGCTGAAAACTGGACGGGTTGTTGGACAAAATCAGGGAAGGTCGTTTTCTCTACGCCCATCGTCTTCTCCCTACCAGACAACAAGCTTTAATCCGAAATATGAGGACCGTAATGGTTTCATGCGGGCGGATAACACTCAATAACTTGCAAATCATCTGCGAGCGTTGGATCAACGGTGTACTGATACTCTTGGAGGTAAACACTGTGCTCGTTCGGGCCGCTGATGATAGCTCCCTAGCCTCTGCTAACTAGCGCCATTCTTGTGCTTCGGTGACTTCGCTTAGTGCCGCGTGTCGCATGTGTTACCGTGAGGCCTAACGCTTGAGTTAGGCTACCGTTGATGTGACTCGTTGAATAATTCTGTGAGGATCAGTTTCGCAACGCCTTCTGCGGCTGGTCCACCATGTGTGCTTTTTGTACCACCGCCATCCATGCGCACAGTCATCCAATCGCCATTGTCGATGCTGTAGGCACCCGCTACCTCCGTCCCACAAACGACAACTTTGATGGGAGACCAGGACACTGGTTCTTTATGTTTTGCCATGCTAGATCTCCGCCAGGTCGGTTTTGTTCGTGTGAACGCCTTAAAGGATAATGTAAATTGTACTGTACTGTAAAAATGATCTATAGTACATAATAACTTGGGATTCTCAAAGTCTATCGGATGAGCGGTCCAGTAAATATGCGACACAATTCTTCAAATTGTCTTGTCGTGTCTTTTTTGCGCTTCAGAATTATAACAGCCGTTTACTTTTTATCATTTAAAGCCTGTAATTAATTTTCTTATAGATTGTTTTTTTGTTGTTCCAAGTGGAAACATAGTCATGGTAAGTTGTTGGTACTTTTCAAACAGAAAGGCAACTCGGTCAGCATCGCCGATAAACTTCCTTCTTCCATAAGCTGCATCAACAGCACGATCTAGAGCGTGATGAGTCTGCACCAATGCTGGCGGCATGGCTAATGGATCGTAGATATCTGCTAATGATGATTCCGGGAATTGTGCCCGTGCATCCAAGACTGATTGCGCGGCAGCCTCTATGGCTATACGTTGCCGTTCGCTGGGTGTCTCAGGCCATGGGAAGTTGTTGTAGACAATGCCGGCAGAATATTGATAGCGGCTTTCCAATCGCCCAGCAACAGCGCGCATCCAGGCCATGTGCATCGTCGATTGCAAGACACCAAAATGAAAAATTTTCGCTCCGGGCACGATGAGGCAGCTTCCGCTGGCAATCACCATAGCTGCCATGAACCCGATGGGCATGATAGGGCGATTCTCCGATGACACCTTGGCAATCAGCAAATAGCTGTTGTCAGGCTGGCGAATTTCGCCAAACAAGGCCGGGGTTGCCGCTAGCGCGACCGTCTCCTTGCGGCTACTGGCTTTCCTAAATGCCCGCACACGGCCAATGCGTTCCCGCAAAAACGGTGAATGGCGCAGGAGCGGCAGTGGCGCATCTGATAACCAAAGGCACCATCGCTGCGTGTTATTGAGAAATTCCTCCCCGCCGACGTATGGCCTGATGAAGGGGCCGATTTGCGGTTCCGCAGCTATGGCCGCATTTCGCTCTTCCGTACTCAAAATAAGATGGCCATCATCAATTGGCATACTGCCGTAGTTGATGTTCGGGGTGGAAGGAGCTAAGGGGCGGCCACGTTTGGACAGGACCACATCTACCGCATCCACTAGGTAGGGATTGATGTTCCGCGCCTCCACTGGATGAGGTTCGCCATCGATCTTCTCATAGTCGTAGATCATCCGCCGCGTCGGTTCGCTAGGGCCAAAACCGATGATGACGCAATGCACAGCCGCCTTGCCGCGCCCTTCGTTGCTCCATTTGAAGGTGCGATGGGCAAAGTGGATCTTCATGCCTCTAACCCACAGGTGCGGCCAGAGAACGCCAGGCTGTTCTCCCTGGGTGATGGAGTTTGTGGAGACGAAGGCGGCGCTCATGGATGTGCCCTGCATGAACTCCGCCGCCTTGCGGTACCACGCAGTCACATAGTCGAGGACACCAGCTCCCTTGACACCGTGCATGATCGCCAAAAACTCTGCCTTCTGGGCTTTGCTTTGCTCTTTTTTACCCACAAAAGGTGGGTTGCCGAGGATGTAACTCACCTGCTCGCGGGGAACCACTGTGCCCCACTCCAGCGTGAGGGCGTTGTCATTGACGATGTGCGCGCTGGTGGTCAGGGGCAGGCGGGCGTAATACTGCCCGAACTCCTCGCTGACACGTTGATTCATCTGGTGATCGGTCAGCCAGAGAGCCACCTGTGCGATCTGGGCGGGAAACTCTTCGATCTCTATACCGAAGCACTGGTCCACGTTGACCTGGATGAGATGAAAAATATCCAGAGCGAGTTGTCCGCTATCGCGGAGCAGGCGCAGGATCTCCAGCTCCAACAGGCGCAACTCCCGATAGGCCACCACTAAGAAGTTTCCGCAGCCGCAGGCCGGGTCGAAGAGTGTCAGCTCACGCAGTTTGTGTTGCAGATCTGTGAGTTTGTGGGCGTTACCTTTGGCAGCGGCGAACTCTCTATGCAGGTCATCCAGAAACAATGGCTTGATGAGTTTGAGAATGTTAGTTTCTGATGTGTAGTGAGCGCCCAGATTGCGGCGGGCGGCGGGGTCCATGATGCTCTGAAATAAACCACCGAAGATGGCGGGGCTGATCCGGCCCCAGTCTAAGGCACAGGCATCCAGCAGCTCGATACGCATGGCAGCATTAAAGGCTGGGATGGGAAGAATTTCGGCAAAAAGTCTGCCGTTCACATAGGGGAAGGCAGACAAGCGTTCGTCGAGGCTCTTTTGGCGAGCTTCTGGCTGTGTGTTGAGGATCTGGAAAAGTTCGGTGAGCTTCGGGCCAAGGTCGCGGCCATCTTCCTGGGTTTCTTGTTCCACCCATTCCCGAAATGCCTGGGCGGGCTGAAAAAGCCCGGTATCATCGGCAAAGAGGCAGAACAGGAGGCGAACCAGCAAAACTTCCAGGGGATGATCTGTGTAGCCAGAACCCTTGAGTCGATCATGGAGGCGGCCCATGCGCTCGGCAGCATGGATGTTGACCGGATCCTGTGGCCGAATGGCCTGACTGTGATAACCAGCGATGAAACCGAATAACCGAATATGCTTGTGCAGGTCGGAGAGGGGAAATTCCCATTGCTGGTCCGTCTCCAGGTCAAAGAGACGCATCCTGGCGAAGTCGCTTACCAGGACGTAGTGCGGGAGGTCACGCTCTGGAATACCTGGGAAATAATCGATAGCTTGGGCGTATGCCCGGTTCAGATCCTTACCCCTGGATTTGTGCTCTACCAGTAGCACGCCTTTCCAGAATAGATCGATGAATCCTGTCGAGATGCGCCCGCCGTCGCTGCGTTGTTTGACTGGGGCCTCGAAACTCGCCAAGCGCCGACGCGTGACGCCAAAGACATTGAAAAAGGCATCCCAGAAGGTCTTGGCCTCGGCGTCCTCGCTACGTTCTGTTGCCCAATCGCGGGAGAATGCCGTGGCGCGGTCGCGGATTTCGTTCCAGGAGATGGGTGGCATTATAATGGAGGCCCGTATTTCATGGCGGGAATGGAGGTTATTTTGACCAACATTTTGTTTGACCCGGAAAATATCCTGTAGAAGCGAGGATATCACGAACCTCTGGGGTTATGAGTGAGATAGGCGCTCGAAGGTTGATCGATCCATTTTCTGTGTCAGTGTTTTCGCGGCACGGCAAGGTAAAACGCTTTGGTTTCGCAGCCATGCGTTGAAAGTAACCCATTCTTTGAGGCTTCCTATCCGGCCTACCAAAGCATAACGCCTCATGAGAGCACCCATGCGGCGTTGATCACTTAAAGAAATGAGACCTTTTGCATCAATTTGTCTGGTGGAAGCTGGGCCAGGCTGGGCGGATGGCCTTATTTTGCTTGGTTCGCCGCCTGGCAGTTGAGGGCTGTTATGGGACATTACGGTGAGGCTGCTCATTCCGGCCACCAATCAGCCATGACTTGCGTGTCTATATCCCAAGGGCATGACTCTGGAAATGTGGAAATCGGAAGTCCGGTTTCAAAAGCAGCTTCATCGGCGGCATCACTCCAAGCATCCGGCAACACTTCAGGAATAAGTCTTTTGAGGCTTGGCGAATCCTTGATGAGATATTTTAGCGCAAGCCGCTGGTTTCTTATGCTGGTCGCCCAGCTCTTGCTCTGTTTTTTCGGCTGCCATTGCCATTTCATCAGGTGCATGAGCAACACCTGTAGTCGGCTTCTGAGGGCGTTCTTTTCACTTCTGCCCATGCTCTCAAATTCCTCCAGGATGTTGTCCCAATCTAGGCCGCCTGCCTGCCGTGTACGCAAAGCCTGTGTCTGGGCTTCTATCCACGCCAGAAAGTCCACCTCGTAGAGATTCGTTATCGGTTGCTCAAGCTGTCTTGCCGTAGCCATACGACACCTCTTTGTAAGTCCGTTCAGCCAAGGATAGGCGGTTTACAGGGTTACGAAAAGCAAAGCCCCAGTCATTGCTGACCGGGGCTGCCTACTACTTTCAGAAAACCGCCGCCGCCTAGCGGTATATGGTTTCCTCGCAGCGACCTATTGCGATATGCTCACAACAGCGCCACTTGCAGAGGCTGTCCGCCAAGATGCCCCTGCCGTGGTCCCGTAACCTCTAGCACAGGTCAGGAACCGATGCCAAATCATAACACGATTAAAATGGGTGTGAACCCCATAGAAGTAAAATCCTTCACAGCCACCCTTTTTGGGCTGGTGAACACCCCACCCCCCGACGTAGGCCGAGCGCGACGAGCGCCCTGTAAGAGCCGCGTTGTGGGGGTGGGCCGTGGCTTCTAGCCTCTCTTTCCCCGTTTCCGCTGTACTCATACCCCCGGCACGTTTGCCATGCCCTGCACGGTCTTTCTGTGCCCGCTGCGGGCATTCCCGCGCTCCGCCCTAGCCGTTCTGGGTGTTGAGCGCGGGGGTTCAAGCGTCCTCTGTCCGTGGTGCGAGTCTGACTCGCTGCGCTGCGGGCGGGTGCCTCGATCCGGCCCCTGTAGGGATCAAGCCTGGGAGGATGGGGATTGGATTGCAGACCAGGCATGCAGAGACAGGGTATAGACGCACAGGGAGCCGCCGGTATTGTGGGGCGGGTTACAAGTACCGAGACAGTGCCTTTATATCTGGGCGGAACGCAGCAGTC
>JAKAVW010000222.1 GCA_021827445.1 Pseudomonadota bacterium | reverse complement strand
GTTACTCAATCGCATGGACGGACACCCGATCACCGACGGCGAGGGGAATATCCAGATGGCGGCCCCGAAGATGGCGTCAGCCGTGGCGAGGGCTGGCTGATGGAGCGGCGCTATTTCGAACAGAGGAAGGGTCGGGTCGAAATCATCCCGATGATCGACATCATGCTCTTCCTGCTGGTGTTCTTCATCATGATCACGCTGCAGATGATCCCCGACAAGGGGCTGAACCTCCAGTTGCCCGCGTCCAGTCAGGCGAAGCTGCTGCCGCACCCGCATTACACCATCAATATCGAGAAAGATGGCACGGTGAATGTGAAAGGCCATCACTATGCTTTGGCCGCATTGCAAAAAATGCTGGCGAGCGACGGGAACCCTGGCAAGACCCAGATCACCATAGCGGCCGATAAGGCCGTACCGTTTCAAGACTTCGTTCACGTCATGGATGCCTGCCAGAAGGTAGGAGTCAGTGATATTGGTATCGCCGCAAAACCCCACTGAAATAAAGGAGAGTATGAGATGTACAGGAAACTGCCGTTAAAACCTCTGCTGGTAGCTATTGCCGCCACGGGCGCACTGAACATCACCGTCATTGCCGCGGCCCAAGCCGGGGCCACCGCGCCAGCCATTTCTGCGGCCACGAACGTGGGCGAGGTAAACGCCTCGGCCAGCGCACTTTCCGAGTCTGCCAAGGCGCTGGCCAGTACCGACGGCAAACTGACCAAAAAGAAGGTTTTTGAGTCCACGCAATCTCAGGCGGTTCTTGGGAAGCGTGAAATTCAGGGTGTAGGTCCTGCCGCAGGTGCGGCGCAAGCGCTCTCTCTGGCACCCGGCATCGCGGTCCGTGGTTATGGCGGCATCTCCTCGACCGCGCGCTATGAAATCGCCGTGCGCGGCGTAAAGGTAGGCTGGTCATCTGTGAACGGTGACGTCGAGCGCAATGGCTTGACGGTGCTGTTTGACGGGATCCCCATGAACAACCTGATTTCGCATAATGGCGGCTGGGATTCCAACGAAATCCCCATTCTTCAGATGATCCATGGCATCAACGTGACCTACGGCCCCGGGAATCCCGCCGGCCGGTGGTTCGACAGTGTCGGTGGCACCATCAACTTTGTGCCGCTGCAGCCATCCGTAAGACCGAGCGCCGAAATAGGTACCACCTTTGGAAGTAACGGCACCCTCGGCTACAACTTTGACCTCAAAACGGGAATGTACGATGGCTGGTCCGCGATTCTGGCCGGGGGTTATACGAAAAACAACACGTTCCGCACAGGTACGTTCAATGCGCCGTCCCAGTCTTTCGCCTATTTTGGCAAGGCGGTGAAGACCTTCAGGAGTGGGACCTTCAGCCTTGGCGGCTATGTCGACAGCTCGCGTGAGTTCAGGCCCAATTTCATACCGGTGACCCCGATACAGGGCGTCACTACCCAGGGCTTGAATGCCAACGCGCCTTTGTATAGCCAACAGACCAGCGGGTTTTACTCATCACTGCCTGAGTCCATCTGGTTTAAACAGCTGAAAGTGCAGGACTACCTGCTGTACTCCAAGCTGAACCTCCACCTCAGCAGAGACGTCACGCTGCACGAATTGGCCTGGTATCGCCATGGCCACCGGGTGCATTACCGCATTACCAATTATGTACCAGGGAGCAGCGTGAATTCCGAGTATTACAATCCGAGCTCGGATACCTATGGGGACAAGCTGTATTTCGACTGGCGCCTGCCCATGAACCTCCTGAAGGCCGGAGGGTCGTGGATTCATCAACAGTACACCACACCTTATGCGGGATACAATGCAACCATGGGCACCAGCCCCTCCTTCCCCATTCAGTACAATAGCGACGTTCTGTATAACAACTATCTGACGGGCTTCATTCAGGACACATTCACCCCGTTCGTCGGCTTCAAGATTACGCCAGGCATTGCTGCGGTCCAGTACCAGACCCAGATGTATAATAATGGGAATCAGGCATTCCCCAATCTTCCGGCGGGCGCGCAGAATCAGACGCTCATTAATAGTGCGTCGGATACCATATCCGGTTTGGAACCTTCCATCGGGGTCCGCTTTGCCCCGGTCAAATGGGGTTCGGTATATGCGCACTATGGCCGTTCTTATCAGAATCCTACGGATAACAACTACGGGGCCTACAATGGTAATGGCGGCACCATAGACCTAAACACCCTGAAACCGGTAAAAAGTACGGATTACGAAGTCGGCGCCAAGTTTTTAGTGCACAACTGGATGTTGTTGCATGACTTTACGTTCAACGTCAACTACTACCACGACAGTCTCGCCAACGAAACCATCGCGACCTTCCTGTCAAACATCTTCCAAACCAAGTTCGCCGCGGCCGATGCGGTGGTGAACGGCGTCAATATCGCGATTGCCGACAACCCCTCCTGGAACTGGCATCTGTTCGCCAATCTGGCGCTCAATCATTCGTACTACACCTCGTATACTCCGCAGGGTGGGGGTACGACCTTATATGGCGCCAACGTATCTTATAGCCCGTACCTCACCATGAGCGCGGGTATTGACTATCGCTACTACTATCATGGCTTCCTTTTCTCCCCACAGTTCGTGGACCAGTACACCAGTTCACAGTACCTCTTCAATAACGGGACCGGTGCGCCATCGCACCAGAAACAGCCGGGATATAATGTCTCCAACCTCAGCCTTGGGATAAAAACGACCCGATTGAATCCATACATCCCGACGCTGAAAGCCGTGAAGCTCTCCGTGGGAATATATAATCTCTTCGATGCCCAGTATAACCCCATTGAGTACATCACCAGTGGTGGATACTTCGGTGGTAACAGTGCCGGCGCTATTCTGGCTGATCCGGGTGCGCCACGGCAGTATTTCATGACGGTATCGGCCAAGTTCTAAGCCGTTTTGCGGTGCTGTGTCTTATGACGCAGCGCCCTTTGTCAAGTGATGCCGTCATGATTTGATAAAGGGTGGTGATCAAGCCTGTAGCAAATAAAATACCCTAAGTCTTCGCATCATCATGAGGAGTTAAATAATGGCCCGACCGATTCATTTAACCATGCTATGCGCAATTTCCGCTTTGGCTCTGAGCCGAACGACTTTGGCCGGTCCTTTTCCGGATAGACCGGCAGCACCCGTCGCCTTCAGTCCCGGCAAATGCGCGGATCGCACACTCCTGCGCCGGGAGGCCGGTTGCCACGGGCGATATTCTCACCCCAGCCTGGCTCAAAGCGCATACCGGTCTCCATGGGCGGCATCTGGTGTCCATCGGTCAGCGGCATGCCTACACGCCGACCTCGCTGCTCAAGGTCGGCGGCCCGGAACAGTTGAAGCAGGAGTGGATCGCAAGCAAGGGCATGAAAAACCATGACCGCTTCATGGCCTACCTGCGTCACTACGCTTAGGTCCATGGTCTGACCGTCGCCAGCTATGAAGCCAATGAAGGAAAACTCCATTGAACAGTGCACCCGCGAAAATCACCAAATATTCCGTGCCACGACCCCGCCTATGCAAGGACATTGAGAACGCATGAATACAGCTACCCTCTCCTCCCCGGTTCAGCCCCCGAAGTTCGGGAAGGATCACTTCGGACGGGCACTGATGATCGGTGCCGTTATAGAGGCACTGATGATTGGGGGATTGGTTTATTCCCATCTGTCGCAGCCGGTGACGGTCAAACCAAAGCCAAAGATTATAGCGATCCACATGATTAAACCGGCACCACCCAAGCCGAAACCGGTGCCTCCGCCACCGAAACCCGTGGTGCATCCCAAGCCGATTCCTAAACCTGTGCCCAGACCTATACCAATACCCAGGCCGATCCCGCATCCAGTGGTACGTCATCCGCTGCCGTCCAAACCACTGCTCGCCAAAACGCCCGCACCGCAGGCGCCGGTATACACACCGCCGGTAACACCGCCCGTGCCACCACCGCCGCCCGCGCCGAGTCCTGCAGCGCGCCAGTCGGCCATAGACACCTACGCGGCCATGCTGCGGGCGCGGGTGCAGGCCAATGCCCGCGTGCCGGATTCCGTCCGGATGATGCATGTTCGAGGAACCGCCGTGATTTCCTTTCGCCTGACGCCGTCAGGGCATCTGATTTCTGCGCAGGTTGCCCAGAGCAGCGGTATTGGTGCCATCAACCGCGCCGCTTTGAAAACCGTGGAAGACACCCGCTTTCCACCCTTTACTAAAAAGATGCCCAAGCATCCCATGACGTTCGATGTGTCGGTGCATCTCTCCGCTCACGGTAGTTAAGAGAAAAGGACGCACCCACGGTCCCAGACGACTTTCGGGTGCGCGGCGTTTCCTCACTTTTTAGTTTTTGGAGACCGACATGGAAGCATCTGCCATTGAAAATGACGCCGCCGCACGCAAGGCTATTGCCGATCACATCTGCGCCCTTTTCGAGGGCTCTGGCATTGGTGGTGGACCATTTCATTTTTAAGACTGCCCCAGAAGCTCTCGATGGGGGCGTTATTATAGCTGTTGCCCTTTCTCGACATGGAAGCCACCAGACCGCTTCTCTGGAGAATGGCGCGATATGCTTTAGCGCAGTACTGACTACCGCGGTCTGAATGATGAATCAATCCTGGAGCTGGATGCCGATGATGTATCGCCATGTTCAGGGCACTGATGGCCAGTTCCTGGGTCATCCTTGCGCCCATGGCATATCCCACAATTTCACAGGTACACTGGTCCTTAACGCCAGCAAGATAGAGCCAACCTTCCGCCGTGGCGATGTAGTAATGTCCACGTGCCAGACGGCATCGGGTTTCTGCGCGACAAAGTGCTGCTCCAGTAGGTTTGGTGCCACAGGAAACTCTGGTCGGAGTGCGTGGTGATTTTGAAGTGGCGGCGCTGTTTGCACTGAATGCCCATCTCCTGCCGCAAGCGCGCCACCCGGTCGCGGCCGATGACAATGCCCTCATCCTGTACCCCATCACGGAGCGTCCCCGCGCCGTGGCAATCTTGCTTATCCTGCCAGCCTGATCGGTCCTACCTGAGCGGTTACGTTACATCGCCCATTACCACACAAATCCCAAGCCCTTTATCTGGACCAAAACCGCACGGGATATCCTGCAAAAGGTCATTAGCGCTAACGGCTATTTACGCAGCAAACAGATGCAACACTAAACTAGGCGATAAACTGTACAAAAAAAATAATATCGCAAGGACGCGGATCATCCCCCACACGGTGGCGGGCCAGGACAGCCACCCGGGAGAGGGGTGCGGGTCATTACCAGCGTCACCGGCTCTATCGATTGCTCGGGTCTTTCATCACCTATCGCGTTGCGGTGGGGCCGCAAACGCGGCGTGTGGTATTCACCCAGCAAAACTTGCCTGTCTGCGACGAGCCATTCTGGACCCAGTTAAAATGGCCACCTATTTTTATTATACCCCTCGCTGTCATTAGATTCTCGCCAATAATACGATCCCGATAAGAATCGGGACGGCGATCAGTACCGCGCGCCACAG
>JAKAVW010000221.1 GCA_021827445.1 Pseudomonadota bacterium | reverse complement strand
GCTGTTTGTTCGTCCAGCGTATGACTCCAGAGGTCATGGCTCGACCGTCCAGTCGCCTTCGACGGAAACAGCATCAGCAGGCACGCCTCCCATGGAGGAAAGGAGGGTTTCCACCGGATTGAAGCCCGCCGTAGGATCGGCCCGCTTGGCGCCAAGCGGGATCTCAAAATCCCGCACACTGGCGTTAACATGCAAGGAATCAGTGCGTTCAACGCGGACATTATATTTCATATGCTCGGTTCCTCCCTGTTTGAAGTGGGTAGTTCATCCCCCGAATGGGTGGGGAAAGGACTTATGGGAATGTGCATAATTCCCATGAATCCTCACGGCCCCGTAAGCTTGACGTGCGATTGCGCTTCCTTCCATGGCCGCCTGCAACGCCACAGTGAAGCGCCCCATCTTTTTTTCGACGGGCACACCCACCGTCACCTCAAACACGCTCATGATATTTCCTCCACATCCTGGAAGGCATAAGGGATTTCCTCCTCCCGAATATGCTTGTGGTCCCCTTTGCCGCGTTCGTTGTCGTATCCCACCAGGCGATGACCATTCACGATAAAAACCAGGCGGTATTTAACACGGTGTTCCGATGGAGGCACCGGAACGGGCACATCCCAGAAGACGCCCTCGATCACGCCCTGCCCATAAGCTTCTTTGAACCGATACAGCAATTTTGCGCCCATGGACTCCGTTATGCCCTACAGTATGGGGCCTATCAAGCCCCATGAAAACGGGATCGGAATAGAGTGATAAAGCAAACGTAAACATAAACAGGTGACAAAGAGCCGGTAACTGGTAGAGACCCACTACTACCTGGAGACCGGACATGTCCATCAATACCGAAGCACTCACCCGCATCCCGCTTGCCCATCGTTCTGGCTGACCACGGCTATGGCATTCAGCAGACCGGTCCCGGCCATTACCTGGCCGACAGCCAGGACCAGAATCATCTGGACAACAATGGTAATATCATCAGCTTCATGCGGGCGCATGGGGTTGCCGGCTTCCTTCCGTGAAGCCGACAATGCGCTCTCCGCCTATACGCAGCCCAAGAAGTCCGCAGCCGCCACCGCGCTATTGAATGACCTAGACCACCGCTATCAGAACGCCGGGCGGGATGAACTGCAGCGCTTTCAGACCGAGACCCAGCTTATTAACGGATCAAAGTCTCCAAAAAACAGACGGCTACTGTCCGAACACCACCAGTATAGAACACGTGGTTCTACCCAAAGGGACGCGGAAACCCGCGAAGGCAGTTTTTTACAAGATCCCGGCCTTATAGCACTGAACTTTTCCCCATAAATTCCTCCTCGGTCCATTATATCC
This sequence comes from Pseudomonadota bacterium, assembly GCA_021827445.1. GTDB lineage: Bacteria > Pseudomonadota > Gammaproteobacteria > Acidithiobacillales > Acidithiobacillaceae > Acidithiobacillus. The sequence continues at coordinate 4,177 of JAKAVW010000221.1, read as the reverse complement.
AATCTGGAGTGTCCACAAGATTCAGGGCGCCTCACAATGGGGACGCCTAAGCCCTGCAGAGACCCGCTTACTCGCTGCCTGTGGCGCTGGGATGGGCGCCATTTACAATGTTCCCTTCGGCGGTGCGCTTTTTGCGACGGAAGTGTTTCTGGGAAACGTTTCTTTACCGCTGATGATGCCGCTGAGTTACCGCTTACACTTACAATATCGTGGAAAAGAAATCTTCTCGAAGCCATGTTTCTGGGTCCTTGAGTAAACCTTCCAGAAAATCTCAAACGCGATGATCAGGCGCCAGTGCGCATGGATGGGTCGGATCGCCCGTCTCCACCTGCAAGGTGGGATGGTCGATCCGAAAATGCGCCTGCAATTCATCGCTGACTTGGCTCAGAAGAGCGTCCCCCGGATAGCCGTTCGGCATGACCAGGTGCGCGGTCAGTGCCGTTTCAGTAGTGCTCATGGCCCAGATGTGCAGGTCATGCACCGCCACCACATCCGGCAGGGCGGCGAGATAGGCGCGTACTGCCTGGGTTTCGATTCCTTCTGGCACGCCATGCAGGGCCAACTGGATGGAATCCCTCAATAAACCCCAGGTGGCGATCACGATCACCGCGCTGATGAGCAGGCTTACCGTGGAATCCAGCCAAAACCAGTGCGTAAAGAGCATCACGATCCCGGCGATGACCACACCAAGCGAGATGACAGCGTCGCTCGCCATGTGCAAAAAGGCTGCCCGGATATTCAGATCGCCCTTGCGCCCCGCTATGAACAGCAGTGCCGTCCCGGTATTGATCAGCACCCCGAAAGCCGCCACACCGATCACGATACCGCTGTCTACCGGAGTTGGCTGCAGCAGACGCTGAATCGCTTCCCAGGCGATCCCGCCAGTCACCACCAACAGGAATACGGCATTGGCCAGGGCCGCCAGAATAGACGAACTGCCCAACCCATAGGTGAAACGGAGTGAAGGTGGGCGGCGGGCCAGGGCAGTGGCGCCCCAGGCCATCAGCATGGCCAGCACGTCACTCAGGTTATGGCCGGCATCCGCCAGCAGGGCCAGGGAATGCCCAATCACCCCGAACACGGCCTCAACCAGCACAAAGCTCAGATTGAGCGCTACCCCGATAGCGAAGGCACGGCCGTAGTCTGCCGGGCCATGGGCATGACTATGCCCATGCATGTGGCCGTGGGTCTGCTGAAGCCCCGCGGTATGGCCAGCATGGTCATGATCGTCATGTTGGTGGTGTGCCATGCATCATCCTTTCGTTTAGCTGTGTGTCGTGCCAGCCCAGAGGCCGAAACTGTCGAATTTGAAAAAGCAGAAATATTAAACGGCGGCCGATATCCCCCAAAGTTCCTGCCGGGCTCATCGGACGACCGAGAGGGCCGCGGTTAATCCCAGCGTGCCCATCAGGCCAGCCACCACGAGGTCGGGCCATACCTGCTGGAGGACACCCCACGCCGCCAACAGTACCAGGAGATTGCCGATGGCATCGTTACGGCTGCACAGCCAGACCGAGCGCATGTTGGCGCCGCCGCTGCGAAAGGCATAAAGCAGGACCGCCACCCCGAGATTTGCCGACAGCGCCAGAAAGGCAATCATGCTCATCGTGCTTGGCTCTGGCGGCAATCCGGCCACAGCCCCCCCAGCCTATCCGACCCAGGACAAAGACGCTAAACACCCCCATTGTGGTCCCCTTCACGAGAGCTGCGCGCGACCGCCACAGCAGGCCTTGTGCCAGTACTGCGAGCGATAGTCCGTGGTTGGCCGCATCCCCCAGAAAATCTGCCGCATCCGCCAGAAGCGACGCCGATCCGGCATGAAAGCCTCCGAACAGTTCAATAGCGAACATGGCGGTATTCACCAGCAAAGCTGCCCATAGCACTTTGCGATAACGGGGATGTGTTTGCGTGTGCGTGGAACAGTCGGAGCTACAGCAATCGGCAGCCATATCGTCACCATTACTCAGAAAACCCGATGAATTATTATTAAAAACCCTGTAGCCACTCCGGGGTCAAGAATTTATACTGTTTTTTTAAGGAGCGATGATATGCGAATTGGCGCACTTGGGCAGGCCACGGGCGTGGATCCAGAGACCATCCGTTATTATGAGAGGATAGGCCTATTGCCCGCACCAGTCCGGCGAGCGAACGGTTATCGCGCTTATGGCCCCGCGCATCTGGAGCGACTTGCCTTTATTCGCCATTGCCGGGCGCTGGATATGCCACTCGCGGATGTGCAGCGGCTATTGCGCTTGCTGGATCACCCACTGGACGATTGCCAAGACGTGGATCGACTGATCGATACGCATCTGGCGCACGTACAGGGAAAGCTCCAGTCACTACAGACGTTGGCGCGGCAGCTTGAGCAACTACGCGGACGTTGCCATGGGCAACACGCAACCGCTGAATGCGGTATCCTGCATGAGTTGGTGGCCGCTGCCCAAGGAGAAAGCTGTGTATGCCATGTTGATGGACGGGCAAGTGATTGGGCAATGCCAACCGCGCCACACCCACGTATCCATAAGATAAAGCGTGTTCTGTCTCCTGAGTAAGGCAGTGTGGGTAACTACTCCGATCATTTCGGCCTACGTGCCGATTTCAACAATCTACTCCTGCTTGCGAGTGACAGACGTCCGGGGTAGGCTACGTCACGTCCAAAGGGGTTTGGCCAATGTTCCCATTTGGATTTGGGGACATCTACCCCCAGTTCCACAATATGGCTATCGGGATTGCTAATATAAATAGTCCCAAGATTCCGCGATAAAAGTGGTCAGAGATACCCAGGCTGCGGACTGGCAAGACTATGTGGTTGGTGCCATATAACATTGTTTTGCCTCCTTTTCCTGAAAACGATCCACTAATAACCGCCGCCGCTCGCCAAATAGGTCTGTAGCGCCATCCACCCCGCTACAGCCATGGGCGGGAAGCTGATCAATCCGGGTGCAAGCACTGTCCATCGACCGGAACGGCCTCGGTGTTGAAGAATTCTGGCAACACCCGCTCCTGCGGCAAGCGATATGAGTAGCCATCCCATGACGACCATTGAAGCACCCGCGTAGAAGCGCAAATCCACCAGCAAAGTACCCAGAATCAGCACCCCCACATCGGCGCTCGGCGAGTCCCAACGCGAACCACGCATCAGGAAAGAGAAAACAAGGGCTACAACCAGCACAACGGCCAGTGCTGATCCAAACTGAGCCAGCAGGATACTGCCCAACAATGGCGCGACTAGCGCTAGCCCGACAGCCCCGACAAACAGCGTGGTTCCTGCGGGTTTTTGATCTCGGTTGTCAGGAGTGAGGACGAACCACAGAATGGCCCACAGCACCGCCACCGTCAGCCAAGCAACGAAGGCGGCGAGCACGGTTTCCTGGCGCAGAATAGGCCACAGCAAAACGAAAGCAGAGGCTCCTGCGGTCAACCCCCTCGCCCCATAGCGCCACCATTGGTATCTACGATGATCGGCAATAGCCACTACTATCCCGCCCACGAGGGCTAGCCAGGGCAACCAGGACAACACTGTACGTGGCGGGAAGGAAAAATCGCGATAGATCAGCGCATAGCCGCCCAGAAACCCACCTAATATTGCAGCCCCCCAGATGATGCTTCGCCATCTGGGACATTTGCGGGTTTTGTAATACGCGGCGACCACCATGAGCATGGTGACAGCAGCGGGAAACAGGGCACTATCCAAAATCAAGGACCGAACGAAACCGGATTGCCAGAGATTCCACATAAAGATTGCCTCCCAAAGGGAAGGAGGCGCCGTCCTTGCTGGTCGGCACCCCAGAAGACCATTCAGCCGGTCGTGCGAATACCCTCGATATTCACATGCAGGTGCACGGTGTTGGCGATCATGCCCGCATAGGCATCCATGCCGAAGTCGCTGCGCTGGATAGTGGTGGTGGCCACATAGCCGGAGAGATAGCCACCCCAGGGCTTGGGCAACGCCGGCACCGGCCCGGCACCGATTTCCCGTACGTGGAAGGCCACCGGCCGAGTCACGCCATGAATGGTCAGTTTCCCATACAGTTGTCCGCTCTCTTTACCCGTGGGTTGATAGCGCGTACTGACGAATGTGATGTTCGGGAACTCCCGGACATTGAAAAAGTCCGGCCCACGCAAGTCGTGATCCCTGAGGGGGAAGTTGGTATTGATGCTGGCTGCGGGAATGCGG
>JAKAVW010000220.1 GCA_021827445.1 Pseudomonadota bacterium | reverse complement strand
GAAAATCGAGTTCCGCCACCCCCATGATTTCCGGCAGTGACATGTAGCCCATCTCCGGGAACCCCATGCCCAAATCGGCCAGGCCAAAGGCATCCCCGGCATAATCCGGGTCCCTCACAATCTCGGTGATGTACCAGTCGGCGGAAGCCGTAAAGTAATGCAGGTGAACTACGGCATCCTCCCCTTGCCCGGCCGTCTCGCGCAGATCCGGGATCGTCGGTAACAGGGCCTCCAGTTCCCGCATCTTGTCGCTGAAAAACCGGGCTTCCGGCCCGCGCAGCAACTGCTGCACGAAGGCGCGCTGCGCTTTGGGCAGAATACCGTGAACCGCCTTGGGCACGGCCTGGAGGATTGGCAAGACTTCCGGCGCTGCCGGTGTTTCAGAAGGCTTCACCAATGGCCTTTGCGTGCCCTCTGACACCTTGGAAGATGATGGCGCCTCCGCAGGTGCAGATATGGCCACAGAGGGGCTATCTACCGCAGCCACGCCAACAGATGCAGCCACCGGTGACCGTGCCGCCGATTGGCGCACCCGGTCCTCCCATTCCAGGGCGACCTCACCCATACGCAGGGAATCAGGCACGTTGGCTCCGTCGCTGGAGTAGCCAAACACCGGAGCAGCATCGAGATTCAGGTTATTCTTCGGATGCACGACCGCCTGCGCCAGAGGGATATTGCTGCGCCCCACCTGGGCCATCACCGCACCCAGCGTGACAATGACGTCATTCTCGCGGAACAGGGCGATACGATCCGCGCCATCGGCAAATACATCTTCAACCGACACCAGCACGCTCTGCACATTCGGCAGGGTTTTGAGGGCGTCTCGCAGAGACTCCTCAGAAACACGGGCATTTTCTGACACCACCCGAATGGCTACCGGCATGCCCTCCGGCACGCGCGCCAGGACGCTTCCCACCATATCGGCATATTCCGTCATGTCCCGCACATCGTAGCCAACGATAACCCCGATACGCGCGGGCGCGCTGGTCCCGGCGTCGGGCGCCTGCCAGCGCGTCTCCACCTGATCCGGGATGCGTGCGGTGCCATCGAGCAGCGCGGAAAATCCCGTCTGTTGCACGCTGCCGCCAGCGGCGCCGCCGACACGGGCGGTACGACGCGGCGTATGGGTTCTGGCCGTCGTCGATTCAGGACTGTGCGCCATCACCTGATGTGCAGCAGTGGCCTGGCGCCGCTCCCGTTCGGCCGTATCCAGCAGGGTTTTCCGCTCCAGAATCACACGCAAACGCTCAGGGTCGGTTTCAATGCCTTCGGCGGCTTGCTCCACCTGTTCGGCGGCGATGGACTCCTTCGCGCCACGCGTTTGCGCGATGCTCGCCAGATGCGCTTCCGCCCGGGCGATGGCCGCTTCATCGGCATCCTCCTGGAGGCCAGTGGATATCCGCAGCGCATCGATCTCCAGCGCCAGGTCTTCCATCTCCACATCGTGCTCAAAGGGCTTCGCCAGCAGTGCGCGCAGCTCCTCTATGCGTTTTTTGGTGTTCATGACGCGCAGCTCGACTTCCGCCACCGTCTCATCCCAATGGCGCAGGGCCGCTTCAATCTGGCTGGGATTCTCGCCCACATAAAATGGGGCTTCCTCCTCCGTTCTTCTCAGGAGATAGCGGATACCAAAATCATGCGCGGAAGCGATGACCGGATAATCCCCATAACGCAGTATCACATCGCTACGCATCATGGCACGCAGGGGTTCGAGTTTGCTGGTGACGGAAATGGGTCCGATGGGCTCGTTACCGAGAATCCTGGCGCTCCATTTGGCCTTGTCCGGAATCTGCGCGATGACGTCCTGTTCTCCGCGCATCCGCTCCAGTTGTGCGATCTGCTTTTCGAGGCTGTTGCTGGCATAGTGCAGGTCGGAACTGTAGGTGGAGCGACGGCCCGCGTAGCTTTTGCGCAGGGTCCGCAGTTTCTGCATCCGGTCTTCGAGCTTGAAAATGTCCGCCAGACGCGGATCGCCCATGGTCAGCGCCATGGTCTCGTTATAGTTGAGATCAGTGGATAGATCGAGACGCCGCACCGCCCTATCCGCCTGCAATACCGCGCGCAGCGCCTTGCTCTTGTAGTCCAGCAGCTTGTAGCGGTAAGCCTCGGGCTGACCCTGCGTATAAAAGGTGATCTTGATACGCTCGTTCAGATTGCCCTGGCGCAGGAGACGGCCAATAGCCTGTTCCACCTGGTCGGGCCGGTACGGTACCGTGATGAAACGCACGTCGGTCCCATGGGTCTGCAGATTGAGGCCCACCCCCATGCTCATGGTCGAACCGATCATGACCGAAAAATCCCCGCCGTTGGCGCGAATCAGCAGCTTTTCCAGATCATTGTCGTTCTTCGCGTCATAGATCGTCGCTATACGGTCACGCGGCACGCCAGACGCCACCAGCTTGTCGATCAGCGCGTCATAAAAACAGAACGATGCGCTGATGCCCGCAGCCTCATCCTCCGATATTTCCTCCACCTCACCCGCATCATTGCTGATTTTGCGGGCGCGGGCCCCCTTCGGAATGCCCAGGTCGCAGAAAATCAACTGCAGGCCGTAACCATCGCGGGCAGCGAGACTCTGCATCACATCGCGGGAAACCTCATTGATCTTGCACGGTGTGTCATCGGTTACGACGACGGAAGGGTCCATCATGCGCGGATCAAGGCCCGCCCGATTCAGATCGTGGAGAACCAGCAGCATGTTATCGACGCTGGGGTCCACCTTTTTTTCACGGATGTCTTTCAGCCGCTCGCCCGCTTCCGAGAGCATAAGATTGAAAAAGTCGCTGTTCGGGATCACCCGTGTTTCATAAGTGGCCTGTGGGCGGGGAATACCCACGTCATCGGCGCGCACGGTATCCATGACCGCCGTCAGCGGCATTACCGCCTCTGAGGCGTTGACCAGGAAGGGGCGTTCCTTGACCCGCCAGCCCTGTCCGGCCGGGTCAGGTTCCGGCTCCGCTTCCTGCACCAAAAACGTCTGATACCACGCCAGCGCGTTGGTCAGGCCCATCTGCCGCAGGGTCTCCGGCTGGAAGTACCGCTGGAGCACATAGAACTCCAGCAGGCTATTGGCGACCGGTGTGCCGGACGCCCCATAAAACCGCCCGCCGTTGCCCAGGATAAACTGGCTTTTCATGCGCATATCCATGGCGCGCGCAGATCCCTTGATCCCGAGCGAGTTGCCGGGTACCGCGACATTATCGTTCTTGAAGTTGTGGAATTCGTCCACGAACAGCGCAATGCGCTTGCCCAGAACGTTCTCGAACTGCCCGATGATTTTATCGGCGCTCTCTTCCCGTTTCTGGCGAAGGATGGCAATTTTGTTGAGCAGGTGCTTGCGATTCTGCTCCATGCGCTTGACGGAGAGCGTGTCATCACTCGCCAGCGCCTCGCTGATCAAATCGCTGATGGTGTCCTCTTCGTCCTGATAGAACGCGAGCTCGTGCTCCAGGGGTAGGGACAGCGACTGATAGCCGTTATAGGTGAGGATTACCGCGTCGTAGCGGTCATTGGCCAGCGCCGCCAGGAAACGGCGGCGACGGTCCTTGTCGCTGGTCTGGGTATCATCCATGATGGCGATGCGCCGGTGCGGAAACAGGGAGATGGCGGAGGTGCCAAACTGGCCGATGGTCTTTTTGGGAACCACAAAAACCGCGCGGTCCACCAACCCCAATTCCAGCAATTTCATGCCGGCTGCAATCTGCGTGTAGGTTTTTCCGGTACCCACCTCGTGATTGAAAATGCCGGTCTCTTGCAGCACCGAGCGCATGACGCCGGAGTTCTGGTGACCGCGCAGCGAAATGGCGTCCGACATGCCCTCGATTTTAAGCCCGTCACCAGGTACATGAATCGGCACAAAGCCGGTAAACCGGTCGTTGTATATCCGTTCCAGGCGGGCCACCCGGTCAGCATCTTGCGGTATCCATTCTTTCCATGCCGCCGTGATGGCTTTGGCCTTCTCGTTGGCGAGCATCGTCTCCTCACCATTCAGCACCTGTTTGCCATCCGCGGTACGGTCGAACACCCGGATGTCCGAGCGATTCAGCAGGCCCGGCAGGAGGCTTTCCAGGGGCCGGCGCGCCGTGCCGTACTCATCCTGTTTGTCACTCTCGATCCGGCCGAGGTACACATCCCAGGAATTGTTTCTGGGGACGAAGGAAAACACCGCCAACTTCGCGCCCAGCACCTCATGCGCAAATGCCTCATAATCGGAGATCGGTACCCAATCCGCGCCCAGCAGCACCTCAATATCGCTGATGGGCACATTGTCCGGCAGCACTGACTCCAGTGCGGCGATATTCCCGCTCCAGAGGTCCGCCGTGCCTTCGCTCTCCACCCGGTTCCGCAGCTCCGCAAGCTTACGACGCACATTGCCGGAAAGGTACTGGTAGGCCGGGAGCAGGTTTCCGGTCTCTGCATCCGTATAAGCCAGCGGCCTGTCCCCTCCGGTGATTTGCGACCGCACCATCGCCTCATCCTGATCCAGCTTGCGGGCCATGTACGGCAAATCCAGCCGCCCGAAGCGGTTCATGCTGAGGAGAATCGCGTCGCTCGGGGTATCCACCCGCTCCGGCTCCACCGTGGGGGTAATGGTGCGCTGATAAAAAATCCCGGATTTTTCCGCTGTCCGGGTACGTGCGTCATAGCGTTCAATAGACGATACGGCAGACACATGGACGTCATCGCCCAGCGCCTTCACATGCTGCGTCAGCGCGCCGTATTGCGCCGCAAAGGCGTCATACGCGCGCCCCAGAGCTTCCTGCGCCACCAGAAGTTCCGGATGTTCCGTGCCATCTTCCGCGGGCTGCGTGTCCTGCATCTTCGCCAGCACTTCGCGCCAGGCATCCCGAACCGGCAGATACAGGGCGAATTGTCCCTGCTTGATCTTGGATAGATTCAGGTCCCCAATGATCAGCTCGCGGGAATCCTCACCGGAGATCCCCAGCCCCACATCCTCGACAATGGCGAAGCTGCCGTCCTTGCGCCGGAAGACGGTACCGACCATCTCCCGAATGTCCTTATGCGCAGCTACTTCTGAGGCATTGATGGTGATCGTCTGGCCCCGGCTCACCGTTTGGCGCGCGCCATCCCGTTGCCGAGCGGCGGTGATCCGATTCGGCAGCGCTTGCAGGACGTCCCGGATATGATCCGCGAGAAGATCGCGGCCAAACTCCGACCGCACCGCCAACCGCAGGGAGCCGCCAAAACCTGAGCCAATCTCCATTTTGCCGAGCACGGCTTCGGGAAAATGCTCAAAATACCGGTTGATGTTGAAGCGATTGGGATCAACAAACCCCCGTTTTTCAAGCTGACTCGCCGTGCGATCATCCATTTCCAACTCTACCGGACGGGTCTCCACCCATGCCTCGTTTCCGGCATCCACGCGGGTTCTATGCACGTTACGACCCCGCAAAAACAGCACATCTTCGGTGAATGACACACCGGCCTGCCCGGTTTGGGAGTTGACGGGCATGCGTACCGCCGCCACAAGGTCCCCCTTCATCGCAATGGT
>JAKAVW010000219.1 GCA_021827445.1 Pseudomonadota bacterium | reverse complement strand
CCCTTGCGCACGAGTTTGCCGAGCAATTATCCCAGGTATCTGGTGGTCACACCCCGTACACTTTAGCGATACACCGCAGCGAAACAAAACCCATGCTGCTGCATTGTCACCTGATGCTGTCCGACAAGGTGAATGATGGTCTAGCGCGGGACCCGTCCTTGTGGTTTCGGCGGGCATCGAATCCGGGGAAAGACCCGGCACGGGGCGGCGCACCGAAGACGCAGGCGCGGATCGGACAGGACTGGTTAGGAGAATGGGTACGGCCTCTCTGGGCGCAGATGGCGAATACGGCGCTGGCCCGTGCGGAAGTCGATGCGCGGATCGATCACCGGACATTGGATGCGCGGCGGATGGAGCAGGAGGAATTGGCCGCGCAGGCAAAGAGTGAGCATCATGAAATAGCGGCCCGGCAGCACGCCCGTGCCGCAGAAGCGTTAGATCGTCCCCCGGAGCCGAAGAAAGGGCGGGTACTGACGCATGCGGGGCCGGAGAAGGCCCCCGGGCGGGCGGTGATGGTGGTGGATTTTGAAGCGGCCAAGGCCGCGCGGGCGCAGGCGGCGGAAGTCCGGCGTCTGGCGGAAGCGGAGGTGACGCGGGACCGGCAGGCGGTGGAGCGGGCGCAAGCGGTGTTGTCGGCGGCGCGGGCACGCCAGATGCAGCGTGATCCTTTCGACAAGATGCGCATCCGGGAGCGCTGGCGGAAACGGCAGCAGGTGCGGAAGGATCGGGTCCTGGATGCCGAAGCGTTGGCAGAGACGCGCAACGGGTTCCGGGCGGGTCCTGCGGACGGCAATCCTGCGGACGGCAAGGACCTAGCCGTGGCGGCCAGTCCATCGGGTCATTCCTGGGCGGTGTATCGGGAGCGGGTACTGACGGAAGCCTACGGACAGGCCGTCGGTCAGGCCCTGGGTCGCTGGGTGCGGGTGGACGTGGATCGGGAGCGCCGGACCCTGCACATCCACAATAAGGTGATGGACATCACCGACTATGGCGACCGGCTGGTGGCCTTGCAGGCGGCATCCAGTCCGGGCGGAAAGGCCCAGGAAATCGAAGCCATGCTGAAGATCGCGGGCGCGAAAGGCTGGAAAGCGCTGACCGTGACGGGGACGGAGGACTTTCAGATACGGGCAGGCGCGGCGGCGCTGGCGGCGGGATTCACGCTGACAGATGGGGATCTGGCCGCCCGGATTACGGCGCGACAGGCGGCAGAAGCCGAAGCACAGCGAGTCAAGGATCTGGAAGCGGCGCCGGTGTTGGCGGAATGGATGCAGGCGCACCCAAAGCAGGCACAGGCACAACGGTTGGCGGGTGGGAAATTGCCGTGGGCGTGTCCGGAAGGGCTGGATCGCGCCGCCCTGCAGCGGCCTGCCCTGTGGGACGCCGCGGATGCCTGGGCAGTGGGTCGCTATGGAGAGACAGCGCAGTGGCAGGCACTCTCCAAAAAAGATCCCGACCCGTTGAAAGCGCGGGCGGCGGACGCCGGACGGGAAGCGGCCTGCAACGCCTGGGCGCAGGGTGGTCTGACCTTGCGGGTTGGGAAAGATGCGCCTGCCGGATCGGGTATCGAGTGGAAATTGACAGGCGATATTACGCGAGAATTGGTTGAGCGCTATGCGGGCGCCATACAAGAGCGTAGGAACCGGGCCGGGGTGGATCATGGGGTGACGGTGACGTTTGGTGGTGATGTGAGCATCACGAAAAAGGTCCTTGTGCTGGAGCACCTGCTGCGGCAGTCGGTGTCCCTGGATGCACCGGTCCTGGAAAAGGCTGGAGACCAGTACGCGCTCGATCAGGCGCGGGAGCGTCTGAAAACCCATGAACCGGACGGGCAGCAGCAGGCCTGGTATGTCCTGGAGCTGGAACGGAAGGCCGCCCAGCGGCAACGGGACGATGCGGCGCGGATTCGTGCGGATCGAGTCAAAAAGCTCGACGCGCTGGCCTTGCACCTGGAGCGGAATGGTTCCGAAAACGCAGGGAAACACTTTCAGGAAGCAGGTTTTGTGAAGGATAAGGACGGGTTCTATACCTATCCAGATCCGGATCTGCCCGGTGTGCAGAAAGCCTGGGACGCGCTGGCCGCCGCAGAGCGGAAGGAGCTGGAGGCGGATCTTCAAAAGCGGGCTGAAGCGGTGGGGTATCGCATGGAAAGTGGGCAGTGGACCAAAGAGCAGCGCAGCGCTGACGCAGAACATCAGCGTCTCGTGCAGGAGATTCAGGCTGACCCGTCACTCAAGGAAATGGCGAACACGGCGTATAAGCAGGGGATCAGCCGGGCTAAGCAGGAGCATGAAACGCAGCGGGAACAGGACCGCAAGGCCCTTCTGAAAGCTGCCAAAGGGCTGGGCGTCCGAGCGGAGAAGGTAGGCAGCAACGCCGCGAAGCAAGCCGAGAACCAGCGGGAATTTGCGGAACTGGTGCAGCGTGGAGTTGGTTTGGGGGTGGATGAAAAGGCGCTGTCCCAATCCATGCAGGATGGTCGTGAGGCCTACCGTCAGGAAAAGGCGCTGTCGCGCAGCCGGGGGATGACGTTGTGATGAAGGCGGTAAAGCACGCTATAATAGTACTATGTATTACGTATAAAAGAGGGCGCCATGCACAAGAAAATGACCATCTCCCTGGATGAAACCGTGTACGACGGGCTGTACCGGACCGTCGGCAGGCGGCACATGAGCCAGTACATCGAGGGCCTGCTTAGGCCGCATGTGCTCGATACCGCCCTGGATGACGGCTATAAGGCGATGGCCGCTGATCAGGAGCGGGAGACGGAAGCACAGGCATGGTGTAATGCACTGCTGGCGGACATGGCCGATGAAGCGCGGTGAAGTCTGGTGGGTGGAGTTTGATCCGTCAGTAGGCAGCGAGATACGCAAGACCCGGCCCGCCGTGATCGTCAGCAATGACGCAGTCAACCGAAATAATGTGAGCACAAAGGCCCGTCAGTCGCAGTTAATCTGGGCCGAAAATGCCCGTTGATTGCGAGCACGCCGTTTTCGATTGCAAGCCGTTACACTTACGCAGTAGAGCATATTGCCTCGCGGAGGCGCGATGCAATATCGAGAACAAGCGCCCATTGGCGCAGACCAACCTGGAAGCGAGTCTGGCAGACGTCAAAGTCGTGCCTCACGCTAAAAAGGTAGATTTTTCCGTGGATTTGAATGTCAGGACTTACCGGTATTAGCCGCAGCCGTAGCGGCTGGTGTGGACGCCCTGCTGACGGGGGATGTACGGCACTTCGGGCCGCTCATGGATCTTCCTGATCTGCCGTTGCGTATCATGACGCTGCGATGGCGACAAGTCGCTGGTCTCCATGCTCTGCACCGTTGGCGGTGCGGCTTCACCCGGCATAGCGGTAGCGGGGCGCGACTTGAGGGCAACAGGCCCGATGGCGGGCACCGTATAACCGGCTGCATGTTCAACGGCCGTGACATATTTCAGATCCCCATAGTCCTGCCCGGAGTTGTAGGCCTCAAGACTATGCTTGAGTGCCGTTAATCCCGGTCCCCAGGATGCGACCGCATGTTGGTAGTCAGACCAAAGAATATGGCTGCCGACCCACACATTGGCGCAAGGCGAAAAGGCTTGCCGGTACGACCATCCAGCCGGGACATTGCTGATGTTCACTTGCGCGAGGCCAAGATCGAAATTGTGCCCTTGGGCGCGCAGCGACCTTGCCATGGCAATAGCCGCGTTTTCCGTCGGCAAATGGTAGGACCTGCCCGTCGTATCATCGTCTATGCTCCACGGCCACAGGCCGGACTCGGCGCGCACGATGGCCGTCATCGTGGACGGGGCAACGTCCACCGCACATTGCTGGATAACTTGGGTGGTAGTGGCAGGCGGATTAGTCAGCATGAATGCCCCCTTTTGACGGATCCCACGAAAAAGTCAGAAACGGCACGGCCCGGCGCAGAATGTCCGCGCGCGTGACCGGCCCCCAATAACGGCTATCGAATGTTTGGCGACACCTCAGGTGGCGACCACGAAATGGCGGCTGGTGACACGACTGCTTGCTCTACCCCAAAAACGGGGCGAGCCATTCCGCCTTTTGCTCTGTCACCTTTTCGTAAAAGCCGACGACGGCTTTGATATCCCGAACGATGATTCGGATGGAAGCGAGCCTCATGTTTTCGTGCTCCAGCATGTGTTAGAAGTGGTCCGGTTGATCTGAGCAGATTTCCCCGATAGATAAGTGTACATGTAACAGCTTGCAATCCAAAACGGCGTGCTCGCAATCAACGGGCATTTTCGGCTCAAGATTAACTGTCCATCATAAGGTTTAAGCCACCGGCTTTAGCCGCGCTTCTGTTGCGATACTTAGCGCGATGACACCTTGTCTTGAGACGGCTTTTGCGCGTTTAGCTTGGTGCGGCATGACGACTTTAGTCGTCTGCACCAAGCTGCGCTAACCCACCAGCTTTAGCTGGTGGTAGTTCAGTTCCTGGAAACCAGACGGGCTTACGAATTGACAGGCTGTATGGGTGCGAACAGAATGCAGTAACCCATCGGGCTAATTCGTCCCTCCACAAGTTGACAGGTCCCGTCCTTCATCATTCCAGGTCCCATGTTGTGCATATCCCCCATCATTCCGTGTCCGGCGACCCCACCAGCCGTGATGAAATGTATGCACATCCCGCACATCTTGCGCCCGCTTGGGTGGTCTTGGTAATGGACGACCGCTTTCGCAATCTTCTTGCGCGTCGCGGTGTGGGCTGTTGCGCCGACAACGGGGTATGCGGCAACTGTCGCAACCATCGTGGCAGCAGTTCTTATCCAACTCCGGCGCGAAATCTGTTTATGCTTTTCCATTAGAATCTCCAAAATGAAGCGATTTATTCACGATAGTTCATAAAGTGCGCCCAGCGCCCGTTCCACCCGCGCGCTACAAGAGGCGCAGGTCATCCCGTCTATGCCAATCTCAAGGTGTCCACGGGTTTTGTCATCCATGAATACATCTCCTCGGGTGATGCCCGCTGTGTACAGTGGATCACGTCTTAAAGAAGGATTCCGAGAAACTATATGCAACCCACTATCCGTCCATCATAAACCTTGAAGCCAATTGCAATGTCAAGAGTATTTGATTGCGTTTATATCTCGCAAACGGAATCTCCGTCCGGCTGATGTATACCGCCCAACGGCTTCATCAATGTCGATGACGTCACCAGGGACCGCACTCTCAAGCGGGTTGCACCATTGACTCACCGGTCTTGCACTCTTTCAGGTGCTGCCGGCCATTTCGTGGACCACCCGCCAGAGATGGGGAATCTTGCCGTCCGGAAAGCGCGGCACTCAGTCGCGGGAGCGAGCGTTGACATTTGGTGGCCGTTGAGTTATGATAGCCCGACCAATGTTTCGAGATGGGAGTACTGTGCGCGTTTTTCGCCCGTTCGTTCGCCGGATAGCCTTTATGGTCTTGCTTCTACTGTTGCCTTGGATAGTGGCACCCGTAGACGCGGCTCCGGCGCTGTGCGCCCTGTCGATGACAGGGGTGGCCGCACACGGCACACAAATGCCGCGTTGCGAAC
>JAKAVW010000003.1 GCA_021827445.1 Pseudomonadota bacterium | reverse complement strand
AGGTGGATATCTCTTTTTATCGCGACGACTTCAGCCAGATCGGTCTGCACCCGCAGGTGCGCGCCTCGGATATCCCCTTTGATGTCGATGGCCGCGATATCATTCTGGTGGACGATGTCCTCTACACCGGCCGCACCGTGCGCGCCGCCATGAATGAAATCTTCGACTATGGGCGACCGGCCCGCATCCGTCTGGCGGTGCTGGTAGATCGCGGCGGGCACGAGCTGCCAGTGGCCGCCGATGTGGCGGCACTCCGCCTGAATGCCACGGCGGGCGAGCACATCAAGCTGCGCGGCCCCGATCCCTTGCGTCTGGAACTGGAGCGGCGGAGGCCGCAGCCATGAGCGCCGCCACTTTTCGTTTTGGTGAAGGAAACCCGCAATACGACGCCCAGGGTCGTCTGCGTCATCTGCTCAGTACCGAAGGGCTCCGGGAGCGCGAGTTACTGCAGATTCTCGATACGGCGGAATCTTTCCTCAGTATTGCCCACCGCAGTGTCAAAAAGACGCCCACCCTGCGTGGCCGCACCATCGTCAATCTCTTTTTTGAGAACAGCACGCGGACCCGCAGCACCTTTGAACTGGCCGCCAAGCGCCTCTCGGCGGATGTGCTGAATATCGCCGTCAGCACCAGTAGTGCCAGCAAGGGCGAATCCCTCATGGATACGGTCAATAATCTGATGGCCATGCAGGTGGATGGTTTTGTCATCCGCCATCCGGAGGCGGGAGCCGCTCATCTGGTCGCCCGCCATCTCGGCGACTCGGCGCTGGTAGTGAATGCCGGTGACGGTCAGCACGCCCATCCCACCCAGGCCCTGCTGGATGTGTTCACCATTCGTCGCTTGGCGGGGCCGATTGAAGACCGGGTGGTGGCCATTGTCGGCGATGTGCTGCATTCGCGGGTGGCGCGCTCGCAGATACATGCCTTGTCCATTCTCGGCTGCCCGGAAATTCGCGTCATCGGCCCGCGCACCCTGGTGCCCGAAGCACTCTCGGCGCTGGGGGTGCATGTTTATCACGACCTGCAGGCCGGATTGCGCGGGGTGGATGTGATTTGCGCCCTGCGTCTGCAACGGGAGCGCATGGAGTCGCACCGTCTGCCCAGTCTCGATGAATTTCATCGCCGCTTCGGGCTGACCCCGGAGCGCTTGCAGTGGGCAGAGCCCGGCGCGTTGGTGTTGCATCCCGGTCCCATAAATCGCGGGGTAGAAATCGCTTCGGAGGTGGCTGATGGTGCGCAGGCGGTGATTCTGAAACAGGTAGCCCATGGTCTGGCGGTGCGGATGGCGGTGCTTACCATCCTCGCCGGTGCGGCGGGCGGGGAGTGATGATCATGCACAGAATCATCCGCAATATTCGGGTGATGGACCCCCATGACGGGTTCGATGCGGTCGCCGATCTGGCCATGGCGGATGGCCGAATTGTCGCGCGGGGCACGCTGCCTGCTGACTTTATGGCGGAAGAGGTGCTGGATGGTAGCGGCTTGATCGCCTGCCCCGGATTTATCGAGACTTCTTTTCAGGCACATACGCCAGGTCATGGTCGGGATGGTGATCTCGCCAGTGAATTACGTGCTGCACTGGTCGGTGGCGTGACTCAGGTTTTATTGCGCCCGGATACCCAGCCTATGGCGGATACCCCGGCCGTTTTACAGGAGCAGCGCGTCCTGGCGGATCGTCTGGCCTTGGCCAAGGTACATCTGTCCGGTGCCCTTACGACCCAGCTTCAAGGTGCGGCACTGACGGAGATGGCCGGTTTGGCCGAGGCGGGCGCCATTGCCTTTAGTCAGGCCAAGGAACCGGTACCCAGCGCGGCCTTGTTGCGGCTGGCGCTGAGCTACGCGGCGGATTTGGGCTTGCCCGTATTGCTCCATGGCGAAGAGCCAGCGTTGGCGGCCCATGGGGTGATGCACGAAGGCCATCTGAGCATCCGCTTAGGCCTGACCGGACGCCCGGCGGCGGCGGAGCAGATCGGCGTGCAGCGGGATATCGCCATTGCCGCGCTCAGCGGCTGCCCCATCCATTTTCCGCATTTGAGTACCGCCGCAGCGGTAGCCGAGGTTACGGCGGCCCGGCAGCGTGGTGAACCGGTGACTTGTGGGGTGAGTATCCATCACCTGCTGCTTACCGAGCAGGACGTCGGATTCTTTAATCTCCACGCCAAGACCCTGCCGCCTTTGCGCTCCGCCGCGGAGCGTGATGCCTTGCGCCATGCGCTGGCTACGGGCGTTATAACGGCCATCAGCAGTGATCACAGCCCCTGGGGCGTGGACCGCGAAGGCATGACCTTTACCCAGGCGCCCTTCGGCATTGCGGCCGTGGAATGGCTCCTGCCCCTGGCGTTGCGGCTGGTGGATGAAGGGGTGGTGGATATGATGACGGTGCTGAGCCTGCTGAGTGTCGGCCCGGCCCAGGCTCTTGGTTTGCCCGCGCCGTCCCTGGCGGCCGGTGCCACCGCTGACCTCTGTATCTTCGATCCGGAGTCTTATTTCACCGTGGAACCAGCGCGGCAGTGGAGTCGGGGTCGGAATCTTCCTTATGGACAGTGGGAGTTGCGGGGGCAGGTGCGCTATACGCTGGTGGAGGGGCGGGTGGTTTTTCGGGGGTGAGGGTAACGCCCACTTTGGATGGGTTACAATAATTTTTTCTGCTTGAGTGGAATCACATTTGATTGTGAATGATTGGAATATGTATCCCAACTCGGCGCGTACTCCTCAGCCTGATTTCCCCATACGGACCACCCTTTACGGGGACCTCTGGCGAATAGTTCAAGATAGGGTCCGGGGCTGCATGCCTCGATGATAGCGTATTGCTCGTCTGGCTTGCGGCTATGCTCGCGCTTTTGTGACGAAATGATGTTTTCCTGACTTCTTCCCGGCTGCAAGGTCCGGGCATTTTTTCCTCGTACACCAAAAAGGATCATCTCCGTTACATTTCGGAAATAAAAGCCGACGCCTCTTCTGTCAGGGCCACCATCTTTTCTGATCTTGTACCATATCATATTAGTTTTATAGGTAAATCCCCAGTGCTCCATAACTTGCATGCCGTCAGCCAATAGTGCGTTTGGCACCCAAAGGTAGAGATGTGCCATGTCGGTGACGATCGTTTCTACAGGAAGTTCTTTTATTTCTTGCAGAGTCATCGTTGAGTATCGGGAGAGGCGCTTGTGCTCTGGTGCCATTTTCCCGGTCCTGTTCTGAAACTGCCAGGGCGGATCGGCGAGAATGGTGGTGAATTTTCTTTTCCCTACCGCTTCCAGCAAATCGTCAGATGCGCTCATTATTATTCGTCCTCTGTATAGAGTGATTGAGTAATACCGAATACCAGCAAAGGACAACCGCCCCCGCCGCCACCCTCAATACGGGGAAGAAGTTTACTCATATGTGTGGTTGACGCGCCATAAGAGGAACCCCTTCCCAGTTGATTAAATATTTCCTGCAGATTGTCGCAACGAGTGATGATCACTCCTACGCTAATGGCACGCAAGTTAAATAGCAAACGAAAATTATTGAGGTCACGATCATAGAAGGGATCTTTATTGTTCCATTCAATTTCCAGGGCGATGCTGTTGCGAAAACAATCTATCTTATGGGTAGGCGTATCCATTGTGTGTTCATCGACAACAACATGCGTCTGGAATTCTTTTTCAACCCAGTCACGACCATATAGATAACTGTCAATAAATTCGGAAATCTTGGACTTACGCCGGGATTGGTAATCCAACTCCGGTTCAATCGGAAATCAGAAAGTACGGCGAGAATATCATCCCATTCGTTAGGAAAATCATGATGTAAAATGGCGCAGGCGTGCTTCCACTCGTGGACTTCGTAATTTTCGCGGACGAATTCAGGAAGCCGATCGATACTCATGTGATCTCCAGGTATTTTTGATGGCTCCTTACCGTGTCCTTCATTTCTTCGGTTCATCCTCATCCCTGTCCCGAAAACTCTCCTCGGCAGCATCCATCTCGTCAGCAGCGCTGCGTGACGGCTCTGCCGCATCATCAGCGGTATCTTCTTCCGCGGACCGGGCTGCCGGTAAACGCGCCGCGAAGAACAATCCGACTTCAAAGAGCATATACATGGGAATGAGGAGCATGATCATGGATAACACATCGGGAGGACTAAGTACTGCCGAGGCGATGGCACAGATCAGGAAGGCATAGCGGCGGCTGCGACGCAGTGTAGCCACCTGAAGCACCCCGATGCGTACCAGTACCACAATGAGAATGGGGATCTGGAAGGCCAGACCGAAGGCGAGCGAGAATTTGACGATAAGCGAGAGATAACTATCGACTTTGGGCATGGCGGTAATATCACCGCCCGAAAAACTCACGAAAAATCGGAAGGCATTGGGGAAGACGATAAAGTAGGCGAACAGCATCCCGCCGATGAACAGGAAAATAGAGGCAAAAATCAGCGGGAAAAAGGCCTTGCGCTCATGCGCATAAAGGCCTGGCGCGATGAAGGCCCAGAATTGGTAAAGTACGACGGGTAATGCCAGAACAAAGCCGGATAGCAAGGAAAGCTGCACGTAAGTCAAAAATACTTCGGGCAAACTGGTGTAAATGAGGTGGCTGCCCTTTGGTAATACCTCAATGAGGGGGGCAGCAAGAATATTATAAATCGTTTTGGAGAAGGGATAAGAAACCAAAAAACCGGCGAAAATAGCGATTACTGCAAATAATACGCGGCGGCGCAATTCCAGCAAGTGGCCGATAAAGGTATTCTCCGCCAACTTATCCATGCTTAAAAAATATCCTTAGGCGGTATTGAGGTATGAGTGAAAGCGGCAAAATATTTGGCGGAGGCCCAAGCTGTAGTGTGCCGACATAATAACGGCGAACTCTGCCAGTGCATCAGGTGCGAATCAGGCTCGAAATCAATGCACGCGGTCTTCCGGTCCTGGCTGGTCCGCATGTTGTACCGCTGTCGACATAATGTCGAGTTCACCCTGCCTATGCTCTTCCTGCACTGCGGGCTCCTCACCAACCGTTTTCAGAGTGTCTGAAGCGGTGATATCGGCAGGCAGCAATTCCTCTTTGGCATAGTCGCGCAGTTTGTTGGCTTCCTGACGCAAATCATCCAGCAACAACTGCTGTTCGACCTCAGAGCGCAGGCCGGTCATGGTACGCCGCATGGCGCCGTACCATCTCCCCGCGGTGCGCGCGAGCTCGGGCATTTTCTCCGGCCCGACCACGAGCAGGGCAATAATCCCGAGCAGTGCGAGCTCGCCAAAGCTGAAGTCGAACATAAGCGATCAGCGGTTAACGGTTTCGTGTTCTTTGCTGGGCTGGACCTCGGCATCAATAGTGTGACCGATGGTTTCCTTCTTTTCTTCCTCTTCCTTGACGGCAGAGCGGAAGCTCTTGATGGCAGCACCCAGGTCCGAACCTACGTGACGCAGTTTTGCGGTGCCAAACAGCGCGACCACGATTAACAAAATGATGACCAGATGCCAGATACTAAAAGCGCCCATGACTGCTCTCCTCCCCCCGCAGGGGTTTACGCACTACAACTAACCCTTGGACCATAGGAAAATAAAGCGGTTGCGTCAAGCTTGCGGACGTCGTGCTGCCTTCTCTTCCAGGCCGGAAATCCCTTCACGTCGCGCCAGTTCCCCGAGGACGTCATCAATATGCAATTCCTGTTCCTCCAAGGCCACCATCAGGTGAAAGAGGAGGTCTGCGGCCTCTGCAATAATCGGTTGCGACTCAGAATTCTTGCAGGCGATGACAAATTCGGTGGCTTCTTCTCCCACCTTTTTCAAGATCCGATCCTGGCCCCCACGGAGCAGTTGTGCTACGTAGGACTGGCCGGGATCAGCCGCTCGCCGACGGTGCAGGGTGGCCTGCAAACTATCGAGGATGCTGCCGGGCGGCGGGGCCTGATGCTGCCAGCCATCGGTACCGGGTTGGCCGAGGAAGAAGCAGGTTTTCTCTCCCGTGTGGCAGGCAGGACCTTCCTGAATGACGCGCATAAGAATGGTGTCGCCATCACAGTCGAGGCGCAGATCCACCAGATGTTGAATATGGCCGGAGGTCTCGCCTTTACGCCAGAGCGCCTGCCGGGAGCGCGACCAGTAGGTGCCCATGCCGTCATGAAGCGTCGCCAGCAAGGCCTCGGCATTCATCCAGGCCAGCATCAGTACCTGGCCGCTGCGGGCATCCTGAGCGATGGCAGGCACCAGGCCATCTGCATTCCAGTGCACGGCGGCGAGTATGGCGGCGTGCCGTGCTTTCGGTTCACCCATGATGGTCAGCACCCCTCGTTAATGTCTGTCTACTCACAATAATATGCAGGTTACGCCTGACAGATGCACTGCGCGCTTTAGCGGGTTTCGCGCACTGGAATTCCCGCGGCAGCCATCTGTGCCTTGACCTCGGAGATGCGAAACTGGCCGAAGTGGAAGACGCTGGCGGCTAATACCGCATCGGCATGCCCTTGCTGGATGCCTTCGACGAAGTGTTGAATTTCTCCGACGCCCCCCGAGGCGATCACGGGTATTGGCACGGCATCGCTGACGGCGCGGGTGAGGGCAAGATCGAAACCAACCCCAGTACCATCGCGATCCATACTGGTGAGCAGGATTTCGCCGGTGCCGTATTCGGCCATCTGCTGCGCCCAGGCCACCGCATCCAGGCCGGTACTGCGCCGGCCGCCGTGGGTGAAGACTTCCCAGTGGTCGTCCACCCGCTTGGCGTCGATGGCGACGACGATGCAGGAGTTACCGAAACGCCGGGCGGCGGCGCGCACCAGTGCCGGTTCATTGACGGCGGCGCTGTTGATGCTGACCTTGTCGGCACCGGCGAGAAGTAAGGTGCGGATGTCTTCGACGCAACGCACCCCACCGCCTACCGTCAAGGGAATGAAGACCTGGGCAGCCACGGCAGACACCACATCGGCAAGGGTGCCGCGCTCTTCATAACTGGCGGAGATGTCGAGAAAGGTGATTTCGTCGGCACCCTCATCGTTGTAGCGTTTGGCCACTTCCACCGGATCGCCGGCGTCGCGCAAGGCAATGAACTGGACGCCCTTCACCACGCGACCGTGGTCGATGTCCAGGCAGGGTATGATGCGCTTAGCGAGCATCTGCTTAGGCCTCGGCCAGGGCACGGGCCTGGCTAAAGTCCAGGGTTCCTTCATAAATGGCGCGGCCGGTAATGGCGCCGGTGACGCCGTCGCCCTCGTAGGCCTTGAGCGCTAGTACCTGCTCCAGATTGGCGATGCCGCCCGAGGCGATGACTGGTACTGGCACAGCCTGGGCCAGCGCCACGGTTGCGGAAATGTTCGGGCCGCTGAGCATACCGTCGCGGCTGATGTCGGTGTAAATGATGGCCTCAATACCGTCGGCGGCAAAGTGCCGGGCGAGGTCAATGGGGTCATGACGGGAGAGTTTTGACCAGCCTTCGGTGGCGACTTTGCCGTCGCGGGCGTCAATGCCCACCATGATATGGCCGGGGAAACTCACTGCGGCATCGGCGACGAAGCCGGGGGCTTTAACTGCCTGGGTACCGATGATCACATAACGGACCCCAGCCTGGATGTAGGTTTCAATCTGCTCTTCGCTGCGGATGCCACCGCCGAGCTGGATTTCGAGATCGGGAAAGTGCGCGCAGATGGCGGCGATCGCTTGCGCATTCACCGGTTCCCCCTGCACGGCGCCGTCGAGATCGACGATGTGCAGGCGTTTGGCGCCCGCTTCCACCCAGCGTTGCGCCGTGGCGACCGGGTTATCCGAGAAGACCGTGTGGTCTTCCATCCGGCCCTGCCGTAAGCGCACACAGTTCCCGCCCTTGAGGTCGATGGCCGGAATCAACAGCATGACAATTTCCTCCACACAAGGTTGTTCCAGAAAACAGCATCAAATCGCACAGTTGGCTCCGCAATCGCCGTCCCAGCCGAGAAAGTTTCCGAGCAGGCGCAGGCCTGCCGTGCCGCTCTTTTCCGGGTGGCATTGCAGGGCGAACAGGTTATCCGCCGCCACCGCCGCACAGAAGGGAAAGGCGTAATCGCTGAAGGCCGCGAGTATCTCGGGGGCGGAGGGTTCCACATAGAAGGAGTGGACGAAGTAAAAGTAGGCATTCTGGGGAACGCCAGCAAAAAGCGGGTGTTCCACGAGTTGATGCAGCTCGTTCCAGCCCATGTGGGGAATTTTCAGGCGCCTGCCATCCGCGGCCTGCAGGGCTTCTTCGGGAAAGGAGATGACACGCCCCGGCAGCAGACCGAGCCCGGCGTGTTCGCCATGCTCCACACTGCTGTCCATGAGCATCTGCATCCCGAGGCAGATGCCGAGGAAGGGCCGGGTCTGCGCCGCAACGCGGACGAAGTCGCTGAGCTCACGGACTTCCAGCGCCGCCATACAGTCGCCGAAGGCGCCGACGCCGGGGAAGATGATGCGGTCCGTGGTGGCCAGTTCGCTGGCCTGATCACTGACAATCGCCTTGCCGCCCAGATACTCCACGGCCTTGGCCACCGAGTAGAGGTTGCCCATGCCGTAGTCGATAATACCGACGCGGGTCGTGGCGGCGCTCATCGGGTCAGGGTGCCCTTGGTACTGGGCACGGCGCCCGCCATGCGCGGATCAGGGGCGACAGCCATGCGCAGGGCACGTCCACAGGCCTTGAAGAGGGTCTCGGTGATGTGGTGGGCATTGGTGCCACGCAAAGCGTCCAGATGCAGTGTCACCTGTGCGTGGTTGACGAAGCCCTGAAAGAATTCATGGAAGAGATCCACATCAAAGCCGCCCACCTGAGCGCGGGGGAATTCGACCGCGAAGATCAGTCCGGGACGGCCGGAAAGGTCCACCACGACCCGCGACAGCGCCTCGTCCAGAGGCACGTAGGCATGGCCATAGCGCTGGATGCCGGCCTTGTCCCCCACGGCGAGGGCAAAGGCCTGACCGAGGGTGATGCCGATGTCTTCCACCGTGTGGTGAGCGTCGATATCCAGATCGCCCTGAGCCTGAATATGCATGTCGAAAAGACCATGACGGACGATCTGGTGGATCATGTGGTCAAGAAAGGGTAACCCGGTGTGCAGGTCGGCCTGCCCGGAACCATCGAGATTCAGGATGACACGGATCTGGGTTTCGAGGGTGTTTCTTTCGACTTCGGCTTGACGCGGATTCACAGTAAAGACTCCAGTACGGCCAGAAAGCGATCATTTTCGGCCGGTGTGCCGACGCTGACCCGTAGATAGTCGCTGAGACGGGGGTGGCCTGTAAAGGCTTTGATAAGCACCCCGCCTTCACGCAGTCCTGAGAACAGCGCCGCAGCCCGCCCGGGGGCGTGAAAGAGCAGAAAATTAGCGGCGCTGGGCCAGATCGAAAGACCGCAGGCGCTGATGGCCTTGAAGAGCCGTTCCCGCTCGGCACGCAGAATTTCGGCCTGGGCGTCCAGCACTTCGGTATGACGCAGGTAGAAGGACGCACTGCGCTGGGTGAGTACATTGATATTGTAAGGCAGGCGCAGCTTGTCCAGTTCCTGAATCCACGCGGCAGGCCCCGCCAGCATCCCCAGCCGCAACCCCGCCAGGCCCTCCTTGGACAGGGTGCGGAGCAAGAGGAGGTTGGGGGTGCGTCCCAAGCGATCGGCAAAGGTCGTCTGACTGAAAGCGTGATAGGCCTCGTCCACCACCACCAGGCCCGGCGCCGCAGCGACAATAGCTTCCAGATCGGTCTCGGGGAAGAGACTGCCACTGGGATTGTTGGGCCAGTCGAGGAAAATGATGGCGGGCTGTTGCGCGGTGATGGCGGTCAGCATGGCCGGGAGGTCCAGACGGAAGTCCGCGTCCAGGGGAATGCCCACAAAAGACAGGCCGAGGTGTTGCGCCAGCAGGCGGTACATGACGAAACTGGGATCCACAGCCATGATGGGGCGCTGGCTACCGGCTACGGCGGTCACCAGAATCTGGATCAGTTCGTCGGAGCCGTTGCCGAGCATGAGCTCCACGCCATTGGGCAGACCGATATGTGCCTTGAGGGCGTCTATGAGAGTGTTGGGGTGCGCGTCGGGGTAGCGATTGAGGGGCGCATCGGCCAAGCTCTCCAGCCATTGCTCACGCAAGGCCGCAGGTAAACCATAGGGATTCTCCATGGCGTCGAGCTTGATGAGCCCCTCACCGGCCGCCACCGCATAGGCCTTGCTGGCCAGCAACTCCGGGCGGAGCAGGTTCTGCATCAGGGCGGTTGTTGCGCTGTCGCTCATGATCCGGCTTTGGGGATACGGCAGGCCGCTGAACGGGCATGGGCCGTCAGACCTTCGCCCAGGGCGAGGCGCTCGGCGATCCGCCCCAGTTGCGCGGCACCTGCGGGGCTGCTGTGAATGAGGCTGCTGCGCTTGACGAAATCATAGACGCCGAGGGGTGAGGAGAAACGTGCGCTGCCGCCCGTGGGCAGCACATGGTTGGGGCCGGCCACATAGTCGCCGAGGGCCTCGCAACTGTGGATGCCCATGAAGATGGCCCCGGCATTGTGGATGTCCGCCAGCCAGTCTTCAGGATTCTGCACGGCCAGCTCCAGATGTTCCGGCGCGATGCTGTCGGCAATGGCGCAGGCCTCGGCACGGTCGCGCACACGAATCACCGCACCCCGGTCTGCCCAGCTCTTGCGGGCGATGGGCGCGCGATCAAGTACGTTCAGCGCCGCATCAACGGCGGCGACCACCGACTCGATGTGGGCGTCGTCCCAACTGATGAAAATGCTCTGGGCAATCTCGTCATGTTCCGCCTGTGAGAGCAGATCCCAGGCCAACCATTCTGCCGGTGCCGAGCCATCGCTGATCACGAGAATTTCGCTGGGTCCGGCAATCATATCGATGCCGACCCGGCCGAAGACCATGCGCTTGGCGGTGGCCACATAGATATTGCCGGGGCCGACAATCTTGTCTACTGCCGGGACGCTTTCTGTGCCGTAGGCGAGCGCTGCCACCGCCTGCGCGCCGCCAATACAGAACACCCGATCCACGCCGGCAATAGCTGCTGCTGCCAGCACCCAAGGATTCACCTGCCCCTGCGGGGTGGGTACGGTCATGATGATTTCCTTCACGCCGGCTACGTGCGCGGGAATGGCATTCATCAGCACGGAGCTGGGATAAGCCGCCTTGCCACCGGGCACGTAAATCCCCACCCGGGACAGGGGCAGGATGCGCTGGCCCAGCACCGTGCCGTCGGCCTCGGTAAAGGTCCAGCTTGCACTGCGCTGGTGCTCGTGGTAACTGCGGATACGTTGCGCCGCCTCTTCCAGGGCAGCACGCTGGGTGGGCTCCAAGCTGTTGAGCGCCGCGTCCCAGTCTTTGCGGGGAATTTCTAAATCAGCGGCAGAGTCTGTCGTCACCCCATCAAAGCGCTCAGTGTACTCGCGTAGCGCCGCATCGCCCCGGTCGCGGACCGCAGCAACAATCTCCCGCACCCGCACTTCAATCTGCGGGTCCAGGTTGGCATCCCAGTCATGCAGTGCGTGAAACTGGCGGGCAAAATCGGGGTCGCTGGTATCCAGACGGTTCATGACGTGACTTGCGCCTCCAGTTGATTAATGAGGGTTTCGATGGCGCGGCGCTTGAGTTTCATGGCCGCGCGGTTGACCACCAGACGGCTGGAAATGGGCATGATTTCCTCCACCTCCACCAGTCCATTTTCTTTGAGCGTCCGACCGCTGGATACCAGATCGACAATGCGATCGGCGAGACCGACCAGAGGTGCCAGTTCCATGCTGCCGTATAGCTTGATGATTTCCGTCTGCACACCGCGAGCATGGAAATAGTTGCGGGTGATATGGGGATATTTGGTCGCAATGCGCACCCGTTCCCAGTTTTGCGGGGCATCGTGGGCCGCCAGGCTGGCAGGCTCGGCCACGGCCATGTGGCAGATGCCGATGCGCAGGTCGAGGGGCTCATAAAGATCCAAGCCCTCCTGCTCCAGCAGTACATCCTTGCCAGCGATACCCACATCAGCAGCGCCCCAGGTCACGTAGGTCGGCACATCACTGGCGCGGATCACCAGAAAACGCACCGCAGGATCCGTGCTGGGGATGATCAGCTTGCGGGACTCCTCAGGATCTTCCGCCAGATGGATGCCTGCCCCCGCGAACAGGGGAAGGGCTTCTTGCAGAATCCGCCCCTTGGATAGCGCGATGGTGATACCGATACTCATGCGGCGCTCCTGCTGCTGATCCGGCGGATATCCGCCCCCAAGGCACTGAGTTTCTCTTCAATGACCTCATAACCGCGATCCAGATGGTATATACGGTCGATGAGGGTTTCGCCCTCCGCCACCAGCCCCGCCAGGACCAGTGAGGCGGATGCCCGCAGGTCGGTTGCCATCACCGGCGCACCGCGCAGGCGGGATACCCCGCGTACTACGGCGGTCTTGCCGTCGGCGTTGATGTCGGCACCCAGTCTCCGCAATTCAGAAACGTGCATAAAGCGGTTTTCGAAGATGGTTTCGGTGATGACGCCGCTCCCTTTGGCGATGCAGTTCATCGCCATAAACTGCGCCTGCATGTCCGTGGGGAAGGCCGGATAGGGCGCCGTGCGCACATCCACCGCCTGTGGCCTGCGCGTCATGCGGATGCGGATCGTGTCCGCCTCGGTTGTTACTTCAGCCCCCGCCTCCCGTAGTTTGAGGATGACACTCTCCAGCAGGCCCGCATCGGTGCGTTTCAGACAAACATCGCCGCCGGCCATAGCGGTAGCCACCAGATAGGTTCCCGTCTCAATGCGGTCCGGTGCAACACTATGCTCGGCGCCATGCAGTTCAGCTACGCCCTCAATCTCGATGACCGACGTTCCCGCTCCGGAGATGCGCGCTCCCATGGCCGACAGACAGCGGGCAAGATCGACAATTTCCGGTTCGCGGGCGGCATTTTCGAGGATGGTGTGTCCCGTGGCGAGGGTGGCTGCCATGAGCAGGTTTTCCGTACCGGTGACGGAGACCATCTCCATGACGATGTGGGCGCCGTGCAGATGCGATGCCTGGGCTTTAACGAAACCGTCCTCTACGGTGATTTCGGCACCTAAAGCCTGCAGGCCGCTGAGATGGACGCTCACCGGACGACTGCCGATGGCGCAGCCACCAGGCAGGCTCACTTCCGCCGCGCCGTGTCGGGCCAGCAGCGGCCCGAGTACCAGTATCGAGGCACGCATGGTCTTTACCAGTTCGTAAGGAGCGACGACCGAATGTACCGGGCGCGGATCGACCTCAATCCCGAGCTGGCCGTCTACCAGCACTCTTGCACCGAGTGTGCTCAATAACTCCAAGGTCGTGGTGATGTCACGCAGATGCGGAATATTGCGCAGTCGCACCGGCTCGCGCGCCAGCAGGGTGGCGGCGAGACACGGCAAGGCCGCGTTTTTAGCCCCGGAAATCCGCAATTCACCACGCAGGGGGCCATTGCCACGCAGCAGCAGTTTATCCATGGACTCGAATCAGCTCGCGCTGGCCGCTTGAGCGCTGTCGACCAGCTTCTTCAGTTCGCCCTGCTGATAGAGATCGGACATGATGTCTGACCCGCCGACAAACTCACCCTGAATATAGAGCTGGGGAATGGTCGGCCAATTGGAATACTGCTTGATGCCGTCGCGAATCTGTGGGTCGGCCAGGACGTCCACCGTAAAGAGCTCCCTGACGCCTGACTGCTGCAACAGTTGCACGGCACGGGCCGAGAAACCGCATTGCGGCGCCCGCGGGTTGCCCTTCATGTACAGCACGACGGGATGTTTCTGAACCTGTTCCTGAATGAGTTCCTGAATCGTTGCCATGGTTATCCTCGTTAAATTGTGGATGCGACGGTTAATGCGCCGCGGGATGATGGATTTGCTGTGCCTGTTCGGGAGTCAGGGTGCGCAGTGAGAGGGCGTGAATCTCCTCGCGCATGCGTTCGCCCAGCGCATTATAAACCAGTTGATGCTGCTTGATGAGGGAAAGCCCGACAAAGGCCGGAGAAACGATCAGCGCCTCGAAATGGGCACCGTCGTCCCCCAGGACTTCTACGAGAGCGTCGGGAAGTTGTTGCTGGATGAGTGATTTGATCGTATTGGCGTTCATAGGATGTAGTGTAACGTAAAAAAGCCGCCGTGTGATGTGGCCACTTATGCCCGGCCGTACTGTGCTGGACAAGGGAGAGATACTCGGAAGCGCCTACTGGCGCAACTTGTAGCCACGATCCAGCAGGTGCCAGGCGAAAAGACCGGCCACGCCCGCGAAGGCGATGCTGACGCCAAGGCATGTCCACACACTGACATCAGAATCCGCGAAAAAGCCATAACGAAACCCATCGATGATGTAGAAAAACGGGTTGAACAGCGATATGTGCTGCCACACACCGGGCAGGGACTGCACCGAGTAAAAGACCCCGGCAAGAAAAGTCAGTGGCATGATGATGAAGTTTTGGAAACCAGCGATCTGATCGAACTTCTCCGCCCAAAGTCCGGCAATTAGACCCAGTGAACCCATGCCGCTCGCGCCCAGAATGGTAAACACCATGATCCACAAGGGATGCAGCAGAGGTATTTGCAGATATAACAGCGCCAGTGCAAGGATCGCAATCCCCACCAATGTGCCACGCAGTACGGAGGCGGCGACCATGGCGATGTATATCTCGGTAGGACTGAGCGGGCTGAACAGCAGAAAGATGATGTTCCCCGTCACCTTGGCTTGAATCAGGCTGGAGGAACTGTTGGCAAAGGCATTTTGCAAGATCGACATCATCATCAGACCGGGCACGATGAAGGCCGTATAGCTGACCCCCGGATAGACCGATATATGTCCGCCTAGTGCGTGCCCAAAAACCACCAGATAGAGAATGGTGGTGATCAGCGGGGCGGCAATGGTCTGTAGCCACACCTTGCCGAAGCGTAGGGTTTCTTTGTAAAACAGGGTCCAGGTTGGTATGAAGCGGGCGCGTGCGGGATCTGTCACGGTCTGCCTTATCTCCCTAAAAGCCTCAGGCATCGCTGCTGCGCAGATCGGGCTCAAGGATCTCGATGTAGGCGCCGTCGCGGATGCGTCGTTGCCACTCGTCCATGCGCTCGTGGACGATACGGTTGTAGAGCTGCATGCGTGCGGCGGCCATGATTTGCTTTTCCTCAACCGGCTGCTGGCGCTGCGCCTGAGAGTGCAAAATGTATATGGCATCTCCTTCGCGGATGGGACTACTCACCCCACCAGGTTGCAAAGTAACCAAGGTGCGTTCCAGACTATCTGGCAGTTGTCCGGGAGCGACCCAGCCCATTTCTCCACCGCCTGCGGCAGTGCTGGAGTCCTGGCTGTAATTGCGCGCCAGTTCCGAGAAGCGGGTACCATTTTGCAATGCCTGCTGGATCTCCTGAGCGCGCGCCTCCGCCTCCTGCAACTGCAGGCCATTGCCGGCCCGCAGGACGATCATGGCCGTTTTGACCTCGGTGACCGTCGGTTGCGCATGTTTGACATCGAGCAACTTGAAAATATGAAACCCGGTAGGCCCCGGGATAACGGGGCTGATTTCGCCCGCCTTCAACTGGAGGAGGGTTTGGGTCACTGAGGGTGGGAGTTCGCCTGCCTTGACCCAGCCGATGCGTCCGCCCTGCAAGGCATCGTGGCCGCTGCTGACCTGGCCGGCGAGGCGCGCAAAGCTCTCGCCAGCCACCACGCGATCACGCACCTGCCCGGCTTCACGCCGGGCCGCGTTGACGGCGTCCGGTGTCGGATTGTCAGGCAGCGGGATGAATATTTGTTGCAAGTCGAAACTCACACCGCCCATTTCTTTGAGCTGTTGCGCGAAGGTTTTCACCTCGTCGGGGCCAATGTGGACCCGGTTCTCCACTTCCTGCTGCATGAGGCGATCCACAAGAATGCGATCCCTGAGGTCGTTGGTAAAGCTTTTCCACGATTGCCCTTGATTGGTCAGCGCCTGGCGTAACTGGTCAGAGGTGAGGTGGTTGGCTTGAGCGAGGTTGCCGATTGCCTGATCCAGCGTCCCCTTGTCAACCTTAATCCCGGCCCGGTGCGCAATTTGCAGCTCGATGTCCTGGAGGATCATCTGCTGCAGCACCTGGCGGCGCAGGATGTCTTCGGGAGGCATGGCATTGGGGTCTTGCGTTTGCAGGCGGGCACGCACGGCGCTTACCCGCTGCTCCAGTTGCATAGAGGTGATGATGTTGTCGTTCACCACCGCAACGACCTTGTCGAGATTCTGGGTATTTTCGGGTAGCGGTGCTGCCGTCGGTGCTTCGACAGAGTTTTCAGAATAAGTATGCGTCGTCGTACCCGGTGCCATCACCGGTGTAGTCGGCAGCAGGGTGTTGCGGTTGAGAAAAGGCGTACCTGCCCAGGTTAAAACCGGAGCGGTGCCCAGAACGATGCTCAGGGCGAGTAAGATAGGACGGCGTTTGAGCGACATCAAAACTCCATGCTGGCGCCCGGCACATACTGGCCGAGCAAACCGTTTGAGGCATTGCCGAGGCTGGTCAGGCCACGCAACACAATCTCCAGATAAAGGACGTTATTGGACTGCCCGCCGAGGAGGATCTGATGTGCGACCATCATGTGGGCTGCCCAGCAACCACCATCATAGCCGATCCCTACGAGCTCCTCCAGCGGCTTGTGATTGGTGACATCATACTGATAGCTGCCGAGCGCCTGCCAGCGTTTGTAGATCGGCCAGGCACCGGAAATACCGGTTTGGTTTACGAAGCCACGGGTAAAACGGTAGTCAAGGTTAATGACGCGCTGTGGACCGGGCAGCCACTGGGCGCGCAGGTCGAGCCGCTGCAGGTTGCGTTGCTGGGCGTTGACCTGTGAATTGGCGAGGAGGTTGATGTCTGGAAGGGGCGCGTATTGTCCCTCAAAAAAATAATTGGACTGCTGGTTTTGCGGGACGATATCGCCGGCGAGGTTAATCTGGCGCCGGTTGAAGTAGCGGATCTGGCCGACAGCCGCTTGCCAGAGCTGGCGACCGCTGGGCGTGAGCCAGGTGCCGCGCAGCCCCAGCGCGACCTGATTGGCAGCGTTGATGCGATCGTTGCCGGTATAGAGGCTGTTATCCTCAAAAATCATCGGAAAGTCCTGATAGGGCTGACTGGCATCGAAAATGGGGATGCCGTTCTGGGCCTGCAGGGGAATGTACGTGTATTTGAACAGGGGTTGCAGCAGTGCCGTGCTGCCGTCGCTGCCATAACGGACGAAATTGAGGCCGCCCTTGAGGCTGAGTGCCGGTAAGGTGCGATTGGTGGCGCGCGCATAGGGGGCATTACGCTGAATCTGGTAGTGACTGTAGTAGAGCCGGGCCTGCGGTTCTAAGAAGCCCCAGCCGCGGCTGAAACGCCAGCCGAGGGTGGGGGTGAGGTCGAGGCGCTGCCCGACGGGACCCGCCGAGGCC
Organism: Pseudomonadota bacterium; assembly: GCA_021827445.1. GTDB lineage: Bacteria > Pseudomonadota > Gammaproteobacteria > Acidithiobacillales > Acidithiobacillaceae > Acidithiobacillus. Next base: position 12,868 of record JAKAVW010000003.1, on the reverse strand, counting down.
GAGAAATAGTTGAAGCTGCTGTGCCAGTCGAAATAGCCGTTGCGCCCCACTCGCCAGTAGGCATCGGCGAAGAGGCGGGGGAGTTGGGAATAGGGGGCAACACTGTTAGCCACCAGCCCCTGATAACCCTGCAAGGTGGCGCCGGCGTTAATGTGCGCACTGTTGTAATACAGGCCACCGGAAGAGGTGATGTAGGGCGCGTTGCCAATGCCGCCCACGAAACTGCTGCTGAAACCTGCTGTGCCACCAAAATCCGAAAGGAAATTTTTGTAGCTGACGCGGTTGTAATTGACGTTGAAGCTGAATCCGTTGCCCAGATTTTGGTTGTGTTGCCAGGAGATGGCCCAGATATTTTTGTGGGTCAATTGGTCAGAGGGGAGCAGATCCAGATAAAGCTTGCCACTGTAATTGGGTTCCAGATAGCGGAATTCATTCTGCAACATGATGCCGCGCTTGCTGAAATAGTTGGCGGTGACGGTATCGTCCATGTTGCGGGATATGTCGAAATAATAGGGAATACCCAGGTAAAAGCCGTTGACGGTGGAGCTGCCTATACTGGGAGCAAGAAGTCCGGAGTGTCGCTTCAGCGGAAAACTGAAGTAGGGCATCCAGAATATGGGCAACCCAAAGACGTCCACCGTGGTGTTGGTGGTAGAGACGTAGTTGTTATTCTGGTCGAGGTTGATGCGGCGGCTCCAGAGCCGCCAGGCCGGTTTTTCGCCGTGACAGGTGGTGTAGCAGGCTTCGTTGAGCTGATACCGACCCTTGCTCAGTTCTTTGCCGCTTTCGGCGTGGCCGTGACCTTGTTGCGCTTCCAGCAGGTAGCGGGGATGGACGACCACTCCTTCGTTGGCCCGCAAATGAAGGGTGGCCTTAGGTGCCGCAGTGACCAAACCGGGGCTGACCATGCGCACATGGCCGTCGGCGATGATCTCGTCACTGGCCTGGTCATAATGCACGGTGTCGGCATAAACCCGGCGGTCACCGTAAAGTACTTCGACATGGCCACTGGCTGTCCAGTGGCCGCTGCCAAGGCCGTGGACCTGATCGGCATAAAGGGTGACCGGACTCTCTACGGTAGCGGCGATAGCTATTCCGGGTGTCAGCAGGGCGCCCAGCAGTGCCAGGCGAATGCCGGAAAGGACATGGCCACCTCTCCCCGGAAGGGTTGGCCGGGGGCGGGATTTTCCGATACTGTGCAAAGGACTTTTCATAGGCGCCTAAAATCGCACAGAATGCTTTTATGTCGCAATCTTTCCTTGCACTGAATTCTCACACCGCGGCGGCGGAGGCCCCTCTGTCATCCGCCGCCGCGCACTGGCTCGCACAGCAGGGCGTTATGGCAGCGCAGGCGCACGCCATTCCCGGTGATGCCAGCGGGCGACGTTACTGGCGCCTGCCGCCAGGCCTTGTTTTCATGGATGCTCCTCCGCCGGAGGATATTCTGCCCTTTTTGCGGGTGCAGCACCGTTTTGCCCGAGCAGCCCTGCCGGTGCCCCGGGTACTGGCCGCCCAAATAGACCCCGGCTTTGTGCTGCTGGAGGATTTAGGGCACGACGATTTGAAGGGGGTGCTGGACGCGGGCTCGGATGTGGACCGGTGGATGCAGCGGGCAATGACCTTGGTCCTCAACCTGCAGCAAGCCGGGCAGAGGCAGGCAGCATTGCCCCCTTTGCCATTTTTCTCACCGGCCCGTCTGCAGGATGAACTGATCCTGTTTACGGACTGGTATCTGGGCAGGCATCTTGGCCTGATTCCGAGTCCGCAGCAGAGAATTACTCTGCAAACCCTTTTTACCGGGTTGCTGGACAATGCCGCAGCGCAGCCGCAGGTCTGGGTCCACCGGGATTTTCATGCGCGCAACCTCATTATTCGGCGGGACACGGATCTGTTGGCTATGATTGATTTTCAGGACGCCGTGCTCGGACCATGGACCTATGACCTGGCTTCTCTGCTGTGGGATCGCTACTGGGATTGGGGACGGGCACAACGGGATGCCTGGGCACTGGATTTTTTGGCGGCGCACCAGCATGGTGTCACCCTGTCGTCACCGACGGATTTTCTGCGCCGTGTCGGGCGCATGGCGCTGCAGCGTAACCTGAAGATTCTCGGTATTTTCTGTCGCCTGGCTTACCGCGACGGGAAATCGGGTTATCTTGATTTTCTACCCCGGTTCTGGGCTTATGTCGTAGATGCCCTGGATGCCGACCCACTGTTGCGGTCTTATCAGGAGCTTTTTGCCCTATGGCAACCGCCGTTACCCGGGCGATGATCCTGGCTGCGGGTCGGGGCGAGCGACTCCGGCCTCTTACCGATCATGTCCCGAAGCCTTTGCTGGAGGTTGCTGGAAAATCCCTTATCGCGCGCCACCTGGAGTCGCTGGCGGTGGCGGGCATTCGCGATGTGGTCATCAATGTCGGGCATCTGGGTGATGCGATCATGCGGGCTCTGGGTCAAGACTGGCAGGGGTTGCGCATCCATTACAGCGACGAGCGTGATGGCCGTCTGGAGACGGGTGGCGCTCTTGTTCGCGCCCTGCCCTTATTGGGAAACAGCCCTTTTTTGCTGGTGAATGGTGATATCTGCACGGACTTTCCCTGGGCGCAGATTTGTCAGCCTTCCCCCGCGCGCGCGCATCTGGTGCTGGTGCCCAACCCGATGCAGCACCCGCAAGGAGATTTTGCATTGTCTGCCGGCATGGTGGCGTTGGCGGGCGAAGAACGTCATACTTATGCAGGCATCGCGCGTCTTGACCCGGAGTTGTTTCGGGACTTTCCTGAACGGTCGGCTCCGCTGACTCCCTGGTTGCGGCAATGGATTGCGGCGGGTCTGGTGGAGGGGAGCTTGTATCAAGGAAAATGGATAGATGTAGGTACGCCAGAGCGGTTGCGAGCGGCCCAGCGCGTTTGTGCGAGGGTTTCCCATGAGCTTTGATCAGGCAGCGGTGCATGCGGCGGTGGGTCTGAATGCCGACTTGCGCGACCGCTGGCGCCGGGAGTGGTGCCTGCTCATGGAACTGGCGGTTTGGGGAGATCTGCGTAGCAGCCAGATCGGCTTGTCGGGCAAGTTGCACAAACGGGTGCTCGAATTCGGGGAGCGCTTGCGCTCCTATGGGAATGATCGGAGCTGGATTCCGCACCCTCGGGAACAAATCAAGAATGCTCTGAGTACCAGTCTGCAGACGCGTGAGTCCCTGGAAAAAGTCAGCGAAATTGCAGAGCAGTTTAATGATGGGGCAGATCTTGCCGCCTTACGTACCGTGTGGAAGGCCATAAGTTCTGCGTTAATGGCCGACATTGTGGCCCGTGAAGGGCTGCTTGTGCAATTATTGAACCAGCAGTATCAGGAAGAAGTGTGACCCAACCCTAATTCAGGTTAACCAGCACATTTATGAAGATCGTTTACGCTTTGGTTATTATTGGTGCGCTTGCGCTCTTTGCCTTGCTCTTATGGTGGGCACGCGGGCAGGTAGGTGATGCTGCAGCCCCCCATGACAGTACGGGCTGGTACGCCCGGCATCCTGATGCGCTGGCTGCCGAAAACCTGAAATGCTGGAAATTGCTGCAGAACGCTTCATTTGCGGATGTGGATAAGGTCATGACCGCGCATCCCCATTGCCATGCGGTCTATGAAGCCATCCAGAGACAGGATCCTGCGCATGCGGATTGACGACTACCGGTGACTGCACCGACCGTAACGTCAGAAAGTCTGCTGGCTACCGGCCGGGATGTGTTGCGCCTGGAAGCGGCGGCGGTGGCGGCACTGGAAGCGCGTCTTGACGCGGATTTTGTGGGAGCGTGCGAGCTCCTGCTGAACTGCCCCGGCCGAATTGTCGTCAGTGGCATGGGTAAGTCCGGAATTATCGCTAAAAAAATTGCAGCGACCTTGGCCAGTACCGGCAGCCCTGCTCTTTTCCTACATCCCGCCGAAGGCAGCCACGGCGATCTGGGTATGCTCACCCGCCAGGATTGCCTGCTTGCTCTTTCCAACTCCGGAGAGACTGCCGAACTTCTGGCTATTTTGCCTGTGGTCAAACGCCTCGCGGTGCCCTTGATTGCCATGACTGGCAATCCGCAGTCCACTCTGGCGCGCAGTGCCGCGGTGCATCTCAACTGCGGTGTGGCGCGGGAGGCCTGCCCCCTCAATTTGGCGCCCACGGCATCGACGACAGCAACCCTGGCCATGGGAGACGCCCTGGCCATGGCGCTTTTGCAGGCACGCGGTTTTTCGGCAGATGATTTTGCTCTGTCCCATCCCGGTGGCAGCCTCGGCAAACGCCTGCTGCTGCGGGTGCAGGATGTGATGCACCAGGGCACCAGCCTGCCTAAGGTGCAGGCGGATACACCATTATGCGAAGCGATACTGGAGATTAGCAGCAAAGGGCTGGGAATGACGGCAGTGGTGGATGCGGAAGATCGGGTGCTGGGGATTTTTACCGACGGTGATTTACGCCGTGCCTTCGCGCGGCGCCAGGACATCTGGGAACAGCCCATGGCTGAACTGGCCCATGCCAAACCGGCCACTATTGTCGCCGATGCCCTTGCTGCTGAAGCCCTCGCCCTGATGGAAGATAATCGCATTGGCGCGCTTCTGGTCATCGATAGTGAGGCGAGGCTGATTGGTGCCTTGAATATGCACGATTTGCTGCGCGCAGGCATCATATGAATGAATTGATATCGTCTGCCGCAGATTTGTTGAAGCGTGCTGCCCGGATCCGCCTGTTGATTCTGGACGTGGATGGCGTGTTGACGGATGGCCGCTTATTTTTTGACGATGATGGCAAGGAGAGTAAAGCCTTTCATGTGCGTGATGGTTACGGCATCAAGCTCGTGCAGGAACGGGGTATAGAGGTTGCCATCATTACCGCGCGCTACTCCCCGGCGGTCGCCCATCGTGCTCACGACCTGGGCATCAAGCGGATTTATCAGGGCTGCTCGGATAAGAATCTGGCCTACACGGAACTCAAAATCGCTCTTGGTCTGGATGACGCGGTGGTGGCTTATATGGGAGATGATCTTATTGATCTGCCTATTCTTACCCGCGTTGGTCTGGCCACGGCTCCGGCTGATGCCCACCCGGAGGTCGGTTGTCGAGTGCACTGGCAGAGTGCGCAGTGGGGTGGCTGTGGTGCGGTACGGGAGCTCTGCGAGTTGATTCTGCGAGCGCAGGGGCATTGGCCAGCAATCATCGCCAGATCTGCTGGAGCCCTGCTTTGATCATCAAGCAATCCGAAATCGGGTTATGTCGCGTAAACTGATGCCACGTTTCCGCGCCCCCGGCTTGGGTCTGTCGCTGCTCCTGCTGTTGCTTGCGGCACTCGTGTGGTGGTCGTGGCCGCAGCATCCACTGTCTTTGCCATACATCGACTGGCACGGTCAAATCCATAAGGGAGATCAGGCGGCCGAAGATGTGGTCATGCGCCAGTACACGGCGGCCGGGAAACTGGATTTGCTGGCCACTGCCCGGGCGGCTTATCACGAACCGCGTGTCGATCGGACCATGCTCAGTCAAGTTGCCGTCGAGCGTTTCAAGCCGGGACAGCAACTCCATCTGCGTGCTAATCAGGGTGTGGTAGAGGGTCATAGTCATCAGATTGTCTTGTCAGGTAATGTTATCGGTACCTTGCAACCGGATACCCACATACTCACCACAAAGGTGCACTATGATCCGCAAACGGGCATTATTACGTCCCACGAGCCAGTACGACTGGAGCGGGGTCAGGACTGGATGACCGGGGTAGGTCTCCGGGCTTCGGTAAAAACCCAAGAGGTAAATATTTTGCATGATGTGCGTGGCGTGTATGTTCCCTAAGCGATTTTCTTCCCGGCGCTTCTGGCCATTCTTACTTGTTGTGGTTTCTATCACCGCCCTGGCTGCACCGGTTGCGAAGCAGGTGCTGGGTAAGGGTCCTATTCAGATCAGCGCGGATGCCCTGCATGGCGAGAATAAACCGCAGCAGCAGGCCATTTATACCGGGAATGTGGTCATGACCCAGGGTGATGTGGTCATCCATGCCGATAAGCTCACTATCGACGCAGTCGGTGGCAAGGTGCAGCAGGCTACGGCGGTGGGGAGCCCGGTTACCTTCACCATGTCCAGTGCGCAGCGCCACGGGTATGGCGACACCTTGGTCTATAAGCCGGGCAGCGGCGAAATTGTGCTCATTGGTAATGCCCATCTCTGGCAGGAAAAGAATGAGATCAATGGTCAGCAGGTCACCTATTTCCTACAGAATCAGCAAACGGCTGTCACCGGAGATCCCGGTCAGCGGGTGCAGTCGATCTTCTATCCCGCAGCGGCCAGCCGCTCCACGGGTGGTGGGAGGCCATGAACGAGCTTTTGCAAGCGCAATCCCTTTTCAAGTCGTATCGGCGGCGAGCCGTGGTGCGTGATGTTTCGGTGCAGGTGGCGGCAGGCGAGGTGGTGGGGTTGCTCGGGCCTAATGGAGCGGGGAAAACCACCACCTTTTACATGATGGTCGGACTGGTGCGCCCTGAGCGCGGTCATATTTTTTTGCAGCAGAGGGACATCACTGCACTGCCTATGCATGAGCGGGCCCGCATGGGGCTGGGTTACCTCCCCCAAGAGCCTTCGGTCTTTCGTCAGATGAGTGCCGCTGACAATGTTCTTGCCGTGCTGGAAACCCTGCCGTTGAGTAAGGTGGAGCGGCAGGAGCGGTTGGAGCAACTTCTGAGTGAGCTACATCTTCATCAGTTGCGTGACACCAAAGGACATAGTCTGTCGGGTGGCGAGCGGCGGCGGGTAGAAATTGCGCGGGCGCTGGCCATGAGCCCGCGTTTTATTTTGCTGGATGAACCATTCGCCGGTATTGATCCTATTTCTGTTCTGGAAATTCAACGGCTTATCCAGGAACTGCGTGAGCGTGGCATCGGTATTCTGATCACCGACCATAACGTGCGCGAGACCTTAGGCATTTGCGAACGCGCCTATATACTGCATGATGGCAAAGTGCTGACAGCGGGTAGTCCGCAGGAAATCGTGGATGATCCCATGGTGCGGCAGGTTTACCTGGGAGATCAGTTTCAAATCTGATTTTTGGAAATTATGAAACAAGGTTTAGAACTCAAGCTCGGCCAGCATCTGGCCATGACCCCGCAACTGCAACAGGCGATCCGCCTGCTGCAGTTGTCGACGGTTGATCTGCAGCAAGAAGTTCAAAGCATGCTGGAGAGCAACCCGCTGCTTGATGAAGAGGCTGGGGATGAAGAAGGCGGCAGCGAGTCAGCCCCAGAGACGGTTGAGGCGCCTTCCGAAGACCGTCAGCTGGATCTGTCCGCGGAGGATACGTTACCGGATGAATTGCCTTTAGACAGCCAGTGGGACGATGTTTTCGACTTGGGAACGTCAGGCTCTGGCAGTGGTTCCGACGAAGATATGCCGGATTTTGAATCGCGCAGCAGTCACAATCAGAGCTTGCAGGACTATCTCCGCTGGCAGGCTGATATGACGCACTTCAGTACTGATGAGCGCAATATGGCGGAGTTGATCATCGATGCTATTGATGCGCGCGGTTATCTGGCGGAAAGCCTGGAAAATCTCGCCGTCAATATGAATGTGCAAGAAGATGCGCTGTTGGCCGTGTTGTTGCGCGTGCAGGACTTCGACCCGCCGGGCGTGGGTGCCCGTGATCTCAGTGAGTGTCTCTTGCTGCAACTGAAGCAGATGGTCGAAGAGGATAAGGATGCGTCCATATTGCTGGCGCAACGCATTGTGAAGGACCACTTGCAAGCCCTCGGGCGCCACGATTACCCACGTTTGTGTGCGATGCTGGAGGTGAATGAGGAGACGTTGCGTGGGGCGATGGCGTTGATCTCCGCCCTGAATCCTAAACCGGGTGAAGAGGTGGGTGCAGAGAGCACCGAGTACGTCATCCCCGATGTGATCGTGCGCTGGACGGGTAAGCGTCTGCGCGTCGATCTGAATCCCGAGGCAATGCCTAAATTACGCATCAACGGTCGTTATGCGGGCATGGCGGGCGGGAAAGATGCGGCGCATAAATATATTCAGGATCAACTCAATGAGGCGCGCTGGTTTATCAAGAGTCTGCAAAGCCGCCAGGAAACCATATTGAAAGTGGCGAGGGCTATTGTCGAAAGGCAGAAGGACTTTTTTGCCAACGGGCCGGAATCCATGCGGCCCATGGTCTTGCGTCATATCGCCGAGGCAGTGGAAATGCACGAGTCGACGGTATCGCGGGTCACCAATCAGAAATACATGATTACGCCCCGCGGTCTCTACGAGTTTAAATACTTTTTCTCCAGTCATGTGGGTACCGACAGCGGCGGTTCCGCGTCGGCTACGGCGATTCGCGCGCTACTTATCAAGATGACGCAGGCCGAAAGCGCACGTCATCCCCTGAGCGATGCGGAAATCGCCAAGGTGTTGGCCGATCAGGGTATTCAGATTGCCCGGCGGACGGTGGCCAAGTACCGCGAGGCGGCCAATATTCCTACTGCGAGCCAGCGTCGTCGTTTGTGAGTGGGATGCCACCGCCAGGGTTTTTTGCCGGCGCCGTTGGCGTTACACTGGAAGCGGACCCCGCAGCGGGACAGGATTCATAACGATCACATCACTATTGGGTAGGAGAGCGCCATGCAAATTACTATTACCGGGCAACACCTGGATTTGACGGATGCCATTAAAAGCTATGTCGATGAAAAGATTGGACGTCTCGGTCGTTACTTCGACCACGTCATTAACGCTCAGGTGGTGCTGAAGCACCTTCCCCACGAAAAGCTGACTAACGTCGTAGATATTACTGTCAATGCCCCTGGGCACGTCTTCCATGCCGAGGTGCATGATGCCGATATGTACGCAGCTATAGATCTGGTGGCCGACAAACTGGAAGCGCAGGCGCATAGCTACAAGGAAAAGCTGCAGGATCGCCGTAATGATCATCCCGCTGGTTTGGCGGCCATTGCGGAAATCGACTGACGTAGCCATGATAACTCTGCCTCTTTCCCCAATAAATATTCGTATGGATCCGCCGGTGGCCGATGCCGGTGGTGTGCTGCGAGTGTTGGCGGAAATTCTGGCGGGGCCTACGGGGCTATCTGCTGAGGGGATTGCAGTGGCCTTGCAAAACCGCGAGATGCAAGGATCTACCGGCATCGGGCATGGGGTGGCTTTGCCCCATGCCCGGATGGAGGGCGTGAGTCAGATAGCCATCGCCGCGTTGCGCACAACGCAGGGTATTCCATTTGCGGCGCCGGATGGGTTGGATGTGTATATCTTTCTGGCGGTAGTGGTGCCTAAAGCGGCCGCGACCGCACATCTGGAGACGCTCTCTGCATTAGCCGCGAAACTCGCCGTGGACGAAGTGCGCGAAGCATTGATGAACACTCCGGATCCCCAGGAGTTTTTTCGTTTGTTGACGAGCCCGGCGTAATCGGCGCCACAAGCCAAGCTGGTTACAGCCGTGAGTGCCGGGCAAGGCAGAGGTATGGAACGACAAATTAGCCTGCATCGGCTCTGTGAGGACCTGCACAGCGAATTGCACTGGCAGTGTTTGCATCAACCTGGGGAAGACCATCACCTCCGCGGTGATCCCCGGGCGGAAGATGATGTGGGTGGGGCGGCACTGGTCGGATTTTTTAATTTTATCCGGCCGCATGTGGTACAGATTGCCGGGGTTTGCGAGCTCGCGTACCTGGGCGCCCATCCAGAGGCGATGGAACAGTTTTTGCCCCATAAGCTGCGTCTGCTCGTTATTTGTGAAGACCAGGTGCTGGATGGGCACCTCTATGAAGCCTTGAAAGCCAGGCATATCGCCGTGATGACGACGCCAATTGGCGCGCAGATGGTTCTGGCGCGGATGCAACACTACCTGCATCAAGAGTTGGCGCCGCGTCAGCAGGTGCATGGTGTGCTGGTCGATGTGCTTGGGGTCGGATTGCTTTTGCAGGGCGAGGTAGGGATTGGCAAGAGCGAGTTGGCTTTGGAGCTGGTCAGTCGTGGCCATCGCCTGGTGGCCGATGATAGCGTGCTCTGTATCCGCGAAGCCCCGAACATCCTGACAGGGCACTGTCCGGCCCCGCTGCGTAATTTTCTGGAGGTACGTGGTCTGGGTATTATTAATATCCGGGAATTTTTCGGCGCCGCTGCCATCGTGCATTCCAAACGTATCCGGCTGGTCGTTGAAATCCAGGATATGCGCGATATGGAAATGGCGGATATCGATCGTTTGCAGGGTAAAGTGGATCACCTGGATCTTCTCGGAACTCAATTGCCCCGGTTGTGCTTGCCCGCTTCTGCGGCGCGTAATCTGGCAGTACTGGTCGAGGCGGCGGCACGCAGTCAGTATGTAAAGGAGTCCGGTGGCGATATGCTCGCGGATTTTGAGGCGCAGGTACAATTGAGTGTCGGGAAAAACTGATGGCGGAGCAGGACTTTATTATCGTCAGTGGTTTATCCGGTTCAGGAAAATCTACGGTCCTGCAAGCACTGGAAGACCAGGGTTATTACTGTGTCGATAACCTGCCTGCTACCTTGTTGGTGGAATTCGGGGCCCAGTTGGCGCGGCGGGATGCCAGCTCCATGCTCGCCGCCGTGAGTATCGACGTGCGTAACCGCGAGTTTCTCGCCGCTCTGCCGCAGGCGCTGGTCGAACTGCGCGAGCGTTACGCTTTGCGCCCTCGCATCCTTTTTCTGGAAGCGGATGAGGGTACCTTGCTGCGCCGTTTCAGTGAAACTCGCCGTCGTCATCCCCTCACCGATGACCTCGCAGCAGCCTTGGGCGAATCACTGCTCACGGTGTTGCGGCGTGAACGCGAGATGGTCCAACCGCTTGCCGATGTGGCTGACAAGCGTCTCGACACTTCCCAGATCAATACCCATCAGTTGCGTTTGCGGGTGCAGGCATGGAGTCTGGCGTCGCATCATTACAGCGGCCTGGTCTTGTTGTTGCAGTCTTTTGCCTTCAAAAAAGGTCTTCCTTTGGACTCCGACTTCGTTTTTGATCTGCGCGCCCTGCCCAATCCCCATTACAATCCCGAACTTCGGGCCCTGACGGGGCGTGATGCCCTGGTGCGGGACTTCCTGGAGAAAGCTCCAGAGGTGGTTCGCGCTTTCAATTCGTTGCGCAGCTTCCTGCAGGCATGGCTGGCGCCCTTTGCGCAAGAGCACCGTAACTATGTGACGGTTTCTCTGGGTTGTACCGGAGGACAGCATCGCAGCGTATATATGGTGGAGGCATTGGCGCAACTACTTGCTGGAGAAGGACAGCGGGTCCTGATTCAGCATCGGGAATTGGGTATTACCGAGACGCTGAAATGATTACCATCGTGCTCCTGACCCATGCGGGACTGGGTGAGGCCTTCGCGGCAGTGCTCCGGCATATTTTCGGGACCATGCCGCCGGCGTTGGAGATTCTGGAAATCCTGCCCGATCAGCCGCCAGAGGAGGGGGGTCGGCGCTTGTGGGGTTTGTTAGAGAAAATGAGGGAGGGCGACGCTATGTTGATTCTAAATGATCTCTACGGTGCCACCCCCGCCAACCTCATTCCCGCTATTCTCCCGGAAGGTCGGGTGGCGGCGGTGAGTGGCCTTAATCTGGCGATGCTCCTGCGTGCCTTGGCGCGGCGCGGTGAAGGGCTGGCGGCGGCACGTCAGGGTGCTCTGGAAGGCGGCGTTCAGGGTGTTGCCGATATTCTCGAACAGCGCGACCGCGCGCTATGTATCTGAGGATGTCTGAGTGATTTTTGTTCATGAGAAAAGAGGCAAGCGCCAGTGACCCTGCGCGTAGACTATCCCATTATCAATCGACTCGGCCTGCATGCGCGGCCTTCGGCTAAATTTGTCAGCCTTTCGGTGCGCTATCCCTGCACGGTCTGGTTGGCGCGTAATGGTCAGCGGGTCAATGGTAAGAGCATCATGGGGCTAATGACCCTCGCTGCGGCGCAGGGGACCGTTCTGACTCTGGAAACGGATGGTGAGGAGGAGCAGGCTTGTGCTGATGCCTTGCTTGCCCTCGCGGCGGATCGTTTTGGTGAAGAATCATGAGTTTTGAACTGGCGGGGATTGGCGCCTCTGGTGGCATCGCCATCGGTACGGCGCTGGTACTGGAGCCAACCACTCTTGATATCCCAGAACATATACTGTTGCCTGAAGCTGTAGAGCCGGAAGTGTTGCGCCTGCGTGCAGCCTTGAGCAGCGCCCGGGATGAGTTGTTCTCGGTGCGCGATGCGATCCCGAGTGATGCCCCGCAAGATACCCGTCTTTTTATTGATGCGCATTTGTTGATGCTCGATGATCCCGCGTTGCGCGAGCGGCCCCTGCGGTCTATTCGTGATGAGCATCGCAACGCCGCCTGGGCTATCCATTTGGAGCGGGAGCGGCTGCTGGAGATTTTTGACCGCATGGAAGACGCATATTTGCGCGCCAAGCGGGAAGATATTATTCAGGTGATAGACCGGGTTTTGCGCCATCTGATTGGTGTGAAGACCCCCGTCCTGCAGAGCGCCGAGGGTCAGATCATCATCGCCGAAGATCTGACGCCAGCCGATACGGTGTTGATGAAAAAAGACAAGGTGCTCGCCTGGGTAACTGACTTTGGTGCCGCAAACTCCCACTCCGCTATTCTTGCCAGAAGTCTTGGGCTGCCTGCCGTGGTGGGCACGCACTCGGCGACACGCCTGCTGCGCAGTGGTGATGTGGTGATTGTCGATGGGGATCAGGGGATTCTGCTGGTTGCGCCGGATGCCCTAATATTGCAGCAATATCAGGCTTTGCAGGAGCAGCGACAGAGGCGTCGGCGACTCCTGGAAGAGCAACGTGATCTGCCCGCGATAACCGCAGACGGGGTGCTTATTCATCTGCGCGCTAATATTGAATTGCCAGACGATACCGAT
>JAKAVW010000218.1 GCA_021827445.1 Pseudomonadota bacterium | reverse complement strand
CTGCTCATGGAGATGATTCCGGAGTTGCTGGCGGAAGGTCGCCAGATTCTGCTGTTTTCGCAATTCACCGAGATGCTCGCCCTGATCAGTGCACGCCTCGACAAGATGCATATCCCTTACGTGCTGCTCACCGGCAGCACCCAGGATCGCAAGACGCCCATCGACCGCTTTCAGCGCGGTGAAGTGCCACTCTTCCTGATCAGCCTCAAGGCGGGCGGCGTCGGCCTCAACCTCACGGCGGCGGATACCGTGATTCACTATGACCCATGGTGGAATCCCGCCGCCGAAAACCAGGCCACCGATCGCGCCCACCGCATCGGTCAGAAACGTCAGGTTTTTGTTTACAAGCTGATTGTTGCCGGGAGTATTGAGGAAAAAATCCTGGCATTGCAGGAGAAAAAGGCCATCCTCGCCGCCGGCGTGCTGGAAAAGGCGCAGAAAGAAAAGCTCCGTTTCGGTCCTGACGATCTTGCCTCTCTTCTTGCGCCGCTGCCCGAAACCCGGCGCTGAGGCATACGAGCCGCGACGCTTCCTGAATGGCACGCTTGGTGGCATTATAGCGGCTTACTGAGTTTCTCTGCGGCAACCATCTGATTTCGTCGGCAAACTCTGGGGATTAAGACGTATGAAAGCAGCACGGACAGAAGATAAGCGGCGGGAGCGTTTCATCATCAGCGGCGCCCTCCACGGAGTGACCGAGTCGGCGATAGAAGACCTTCGGGCCTTCGAGGCGATGGGTGGACATCTGGAATTCCTCCCTGAGAAACAGTTGGTGCTGATTCAGTACGATGGTCACTGCAATGCCGAACTGGAAGCGAAAATGATCGCCATTCTTCAGCAAGCAGGCGCCAATTGCGAATCGCATGGCGTGATATGCCACGGCAAAGATCATTGCGAACCCCTTAATTTGCATGTCGGTCCCCTGGCTAAAGATCACCCTAAGCGGCTTGCTTCCGTCACCAAGCACCTCGGTCGATGGCTGCGTTTGAAGCAGTCTTAAAAATGCGCCTTCTGCGCCCTGCAGTGGTCTTGATACCGCTGATATTGTTGGTGAGTTACGGTATGGCAGTCGCGACAGCCGACACCCTCGACACCGTTCAGGAGCAACTCCTGAACTCGGCGGCAACCGCTTTCGCTCAGGGTAATTATCGGCCTGCCGCCAACGCGCTGCCTGAATTAGAAAATACCTACATGGGGCCATGGGTAGGGTACTGGTCTCTGCAACCCCGCCTCAAAACCATGACCCAAGGCCAGTATCAACGCTATGCTGAGCGCTATCCGAGCGGAGTAGCACATCATTTGTTGCGCCACCAGTGGCTGTCAGAACTCGCACAGCGCAAAGACTGGTCAGATTTTACTCAAGTCTATCAGGCCGGCAGCGTCCCCGATTCGATCGGTTTGCGCTGTGATGCAGCACGGGATCCACTGCTCAGCACCAGCACGGTGATTGCCCCATTCTTCCTCTGGCGCAGTGCCGCAGCGAATGATCATGCCTGCAACACCATGGCGCGCGCCTATCTGAAACAGGGGCAAATCACGCCGCCAGAACTGTGGCAACGCCTGCAACAAATGTACGAGGCTTCCGCGTTTAACGCTGCACTGCGCTTTGCGCCTTTTTTACCTGCGCCACAATCCGGCCAGCTTGCGCAGACGGTAACGGCGCCTGCCGCGTGGATCTCTCAGCAGATTCAGCAATATGGCCGCAACAACTGGCCAACTGGCCAGACCCATCTGCTGGCACTCGCCCTGCTGCGCCTCGCTGCTACTCATCCTGCACAAGCCGCGCAGTTTGTGCGAACCCTTGGCGTTCTCCCGGCCGCTGCTAAGTCACTGGTGCTTTATAACACTGCCTACCATGCGACGTTGTCCTTTCGTTCCGAATCCGGACACTGGTATGCCCAAGCCTACGCCGCCGATCCGCAATTTCGCCCCCGGCCCCAACTGCTGGCCTGGATGGTGCGCACCGCCTTACGCGATGGGGACTGGAGCATGGTGGAGCAGGCCACGCAGCAGATGGACGCCGCCCAACGCCGGCAGCGGCAGTGGCAGTTCTGGTTCGCAGTCGCGTTGCTGCAACTCGGACATACACAGGCTGCTCATGTCTTGCTGGCGGCTCTGGAATCCCCGTGGACTTATTACGGACAGCTAGCGATGGCGACCCTCAACAGGCCATTGGTGTTAAAGCCTGGCGACCCATCCGCACTGACCGGAGCAGGCGCCGCACTTGATGAAGAGGTTCCCGAGCGGACGGCAATCACGCTCTATCAACTCGGTCTCTATTATGACGCCCTCGCTGAATGGGACCACTTTTTGAAGGGGCTGGATGGGGCGCCGGAGATTAAAGCGGCGGCCCAGGTGGCTTTTCATCATGCGGCATGGCTGCTGGGCATTCATGCCAGTAGTCTGATTCGCGGGGGTAAAGACTGGCAACAGGGCTATGTGCTCCCCTATGCACAGGAGATCAGCGCTGCCGCAGCCCAAACCGGTTTACGTCGCGCCTTTCTGGCCGGTTTAATCCGACAGGAATCCGGTTTTGCATTCGGCATCCAGTCCGACGTCGGCGCACAAGGGCTGATGCAGGTGATGCCTGCCACTGCACAATGGCTACAGACCCATATACCCGCCGCTGACAATGCCGATTTGCACAGCGTGCGCGGCAACCTGATCCTGGGTTCTCACTATCTCAGCCTTCAGCGCCAGCATTTTGGCGGCTCTGAGTTACTGGCTGCGGCAGCCTACAATGCCGGACCCAGCGCACCCCAGCGCTGGCTCAGCCGTTGGACACCGCCTGCGGGGCCATGGGCTGGGCCGATTTTCACCGCGAACATCCCCTTCCAACAAACCCGCCACTATGTGCAGAGCGTGCTGACCAACACGGCTGTCTATGCCGCCATTTTAGACCAGAAACCCCAAGCCATCTGGCCGCAATGGCGTCTTGGCACCAGTCCGTAACCATCATCGCGAATTTTGCAACGAATTCCGTCTATACTATTCGCTATCGCCAAGTCACGGGGGGTTGCGCCTAGCGTCGGTACGTTTATTCGGCGGGTTGGATCGCGCGACGGTAGTAGAGCCACGCGGTGGCCCAGGTGAGCACCATCAGGGAGGCCACCATCCCGCCCAGGGTACTAAAGTTCAGATCTTGAATGAAGGTCCAGAAGATCCCCTGCCACCGGAATTCCGATGCCAATAGTTGCAGCCATTCGGTGCTGCCCACCACGAGCGCCACCAGGACCCCCAGGCCGGTGATGATGGTGTTGAAAAAGAGCTTGCGTACAGCGTCGATCATGGCCCAGTCGTAGATCTTTATCATGACTAGCCCGTCCACCGTATCCATCAGGCTCATGCCCGCGGTGAAGAGCAGCGGGAACACCATGACTCCCCACAACGGCAGCCCGCCATGCTGGGCCATGGTGGCCGAAATCCCCAGCACGGCCACCTCGGTGGCTGTGTCGAAGCCTAATCCAAACAGGAAACCCACGGGATACATCTGCCAACTATGGTCGATGCGTCGGTAGACAGCACGAAAGATGCGGGCCATGAACCCCCGCTGTTCCAGCAGATCGAGCACATCGGCGTGCTCGGCAGCCGCCCGGTCACCCTGGCGGCAACGACGCAGGACCTGCCACAGGCGAAAGAAGATGTATAGGTTGATGAGACCGATCAGGGTGAGGAAGGCCGCTGAGACGGTGGTGCCGAACACATCCCCGAATCGCTCAAAGATCTGCATGTGGCGCTCGGTCTCTCGCACGACCAACGCCAACCCCAGGGAAAGAAAGATGACGATGCTCGAATGGCCGAGGGAGAAGAAGAGTCCCACCCCGACGGGCTTCTGGCCGTCCTGGCGCAGCTTACGGGTGACATTGTCGATGGCCGCGATGTGGTCGGCATCAAAGGCGTGGCGCAAGCCGAAAAAATAGGCCAGCGTGCCAATGCCCAGCAGGGCAGCGTCGAGGCGGCGCAGCGCCAGAAGGAGGCCCCAGGCCAAACCATTGAGCAGAATCACCGTCCCCAGCGCGCCCATGAGGGGCCAGGCCGGCAAGCCCTTCCACACCGTTTTCACTGTCCCTCCCATCAATACCCCCTCTCAGAAACTGGATCTGTGCCGTTGGCATATCCACGATCCATTCATCCTCATTCAACTGTCGAGCTTGCGCCCAAGCCCATAACGCTCCACTTTGCTGCGCAGGCCGACACGCGACAGACCCAACTCAGCGGCCGCTCGGCTCTTGTTCCAACCATGGCGGATCAGCACTTCCTGTAAAATATGCGCCTCCATCTTCTCAACCCGCTCCCTGAGGCTGCCACCGGCCAAAGGACTCGAACACAATGCTTCCCCACCTCTTGGTCCCGACGCGCAGATCGGGGCGGAGAGCAATTCCTTCCCCAAGTATTCCCCATCTGCCAACACCAACATGCGCTGCACCTCGTTTTCCAGTTCCCGTACATTACCCGGCCAGCCATAGGCCTGCATGTAGGCGATGGCCTCGTCCGTGAATCCCTTGATCGGTTTGCCGTGCAGCTTCACGGCCCACTCCAGCGTCCTTCTGGCGAGGAGTGGAACGTCCATTGAACGTGCGCGTAACGGTGGCAAGTGTAGATGCATCACCGATAGCCGATAGTACAGGTCTTCGCGAAAACGCCCAGCACGGACTTCCTCCGCCAGATTCCGATTGGTGGCGGCGATCACCCGCACATTTGCCTTCCTGCGCTGGTTGCTGCCGAGGAAACGGAACTCGCCGCCCTGTAGCACCCGTAGCAGTTTCACCTGGAAGGCGGGGGAGATCTCACCGATTTCATCCAGGAAAATGGTACCGCCATCGGCCTGCTCGAACAGGCCCACCCGGTCGCAGATGGCGCCAGTAAACGCCCCTCGCTTGTGGCCAAACAGCTCGCTCTCTAGCAGAGGATCGGGAAGAGCACCGCAATTCTCCACCACGAAGGGCTTGTCCGCCCGCAGGCTGTTATAGTGCAAGGCTCGGGCGAAAAGCTCCTTGCCCGTGCCCGATTCCCCCGTGACGAGTACGACAATGTCGTAGCTGGCGATACGCAGGGTCAACTTACAGACATCGTCAAGAGGACTCCCCTCCGCCCGCACGATCTCTTCCACATGAAAAACACGCTTGAGCTGCTCCCGTCGCTGCGTCAACTGACGCTCCAGGACCGGGGCAACGACCTTCGCCTCTACTGCCAATAGGTCATACTCGTGCTGGAGTTGATACAGTCGCGCGGCGTTACGCACCGCAAGCAGAAGCTGATCAGGGTGCCAAGGCTTGGTAATGTATTGATAGATGCCAGCTTCGTTGATGCCTTCGATAATGTCCCCTGGGTCCGTATAGCCGGAAATGATCATGCGGATCACCTCCGGCCAGCGTTCCCGCACCCCCTTAAGGAATTCGATGCCATTGATGCCAGGCATGCGTTGATCGGAAATAACCACCTGGACCCAATCCTCCGCCAGTATGCGTTCGGCCTCGGCCGCGCCACTGGCGGTCCGTACGTTGAATTCATCATCAATGGTACGTTCCACCGTTTTTAAAGA
>JAKAVW010000217.1 GCA_021827445.1 Pseudomonadota bacterium | reverse complement strand
AAAACCCAGTTGAGTAAACACTTTGTCTTCGGCTTTTTCACGGATGGAGCAGGTATTGAGCAGGAGTACATCGGCGAGCACCGGATCGTCCACCAGATGCAATCCATGACTGACCGCCAGCACATCAGCCATGCGCTCGGAGTCATACTCATTCATCTGACAGCCGTAAGTCTTGATGTACAGGTTCTGCAATGCATTCCCAGAAGAAGTGAGGACTTATGGATGATGATAGGGCCACCCCGAAAAATTGACAAGGGGCGGCCACCGATTACGGAATCATCCCAGACCCAGCGCTGCTTTCAGCAAAATGTGAAAATGCTGATCATCCTGAACACTGCCCAACAGACCAAAACGCGTGGCCACCGCAGTAACCTGCGGACCCTTCGGCATGATCGTTACATCCACCAGCATGTGCCCGTTACGCGCATGAATAATCCCGCTTTGGGGGGAGGTGCCCACACTTTCGGTATGGAGAATGACACAATGCATTTGCCCCAGCACCCGCGTAGCTGCCGCGAAAGTGGGCTGAAATGCCGTCGGGTAGTAATGTGTGCTCTGGCCTGTATAGACAGTCGCCAGCGGCCCGCCCCCGCTCGCCATGCTACAGGCGGTAAGCAAGATCGGGGACAGCACCATCATAATCAGAAGCAAACGCTTATTCATCTCCATCCTCATTAAAACCCGGAAGACCAGCCCCCACAGCGCCAGTATAACCCGAAAGCAGTCCCAGCATGACGCCATCCACGGCCCCATGCTACAATGCGCGCCATTCGTTCGGCGACGCGGCGCTGGCCCGCGTTTTGCCTCCACCGGTGGAGAAAGCCCATGTCCCGATCTCCCGGGCCGATGTCCCAGGCTTGGCACTTTACCCGCGAGTTTTTACGCGACCCCCACGCCATTGGAGCGGTACTGCCCAGTTCGCCCTTCCTCGCCCGGCGTATGGCCGCCATGGTGCCCGAGGGACCCGGCCTGGTGGTCGAATTGGGGCCGGGCATGGGGCCGGTGACCAAGGCCCTGCTGGAGAGCGGCATCCCACCGGAGGATCTGGTCCTTGTCGAACAGGCCCCGGCCATGGTCCGCCACCTGCGTCAGCGTTATCCCGAGGTGGAGGTCATCGAGGGGGACGCCGCCCACATTGAACACCTGGTGGCGCATCGAGGGCCGGTTCGCGCAGTAGTGTCCAGTCTACCGTTGCGCAGCATCCCCAAAACGGTCGTCGAATGCATCTTTCAGCAACTCCCGGGGATTAGTCGCCACGGTACGGTATTCATCCAGTTTACCTACCACTTCCGCAATTCCTGCCAAGGCTTGCCACCGGACTTTCGCCGGGGACGGGTGGCAGTGGTCTGGCGCAACGTACCTCCAGCACGGGTGGATGCCTTTATTTACCACGCACCCCAGCAGCGCTGATTGGATCGTGTTGACAAAAGAAGAGGCGAATATAATGCGGCATGACCGAAAGACGCAAAGTGCTGCGCCAAACAACGGGCTACTGCCTTTTTCCAAAATGATCACCAAAAGTCTACCTCTCTTGCGCCACGCCCCCCGAATGCTATGGCCTTGGCTGACCTTACCTGCCTCCCTCACCGCAGCGCTGCAACGGGCTTACGGAAAGCTGCATATGGTGCAGGCGCTGCTGCTGGATAGCGGACGTGCAAATCCAACGCCGACCGAGCGCCGCATATTGCACCTACATCGCGGAGAGCAGATTTTTTGGCGCGAGGTCCTCTTGCACGGTGGCGACCTCATGCATCCGGCGCTCTGGGCGCGCACCACCATTCCGTTACGCGAACTACGTCATGGTCTGTTACCGCTGACCCGCCATGGCACGCGCCCCATCGGCAACACCCTATTCCGTCACCGCCGTTTGCGGCGCTCTCCGATTCAAGCCGAGAGCCAGCCACGATTCGGCCAGCGGCGCTGGCAGCGGCGGTCCGTATTGCATCGCGGTAATACGGGTGTCCTGGTCGAGGAGCATTTCCTGCCGGACCTGCCACGCTGGGCTGGTCGAGGACGACGCTGATGCAAGCGATTCCCACGCCGCGCCACCAACGCCTACGTGCCTATGCGACCTTGATGCGTATGGATCGTCCCATTGGCACCCTGCTTCTGCTCTGGCCCACCTACTGGGGACTCTGGCTAGCCGCTAGGGGCACTCCATCACTCGGTCTCTTCCTGATTTTCACCGCAGGCACCTGGCTGATGCGCTCGGCGGGTTGTGTGATCAATGATTATTTTGACCGCGATTTCGATCGGCAGGTCGCCCGTACCTGTCGGCGCCCCCTGGCGGCAGGTCTGATTACCCCGCAGGCAGCACTGCGCCTGTTCGCTATTCTGTGCCTGCTGGCCGCGGCCCTCCTGCCCTTTCTCAACTGGCTAACCATATGGTTAGCAGGGGGTGCAGTGCTCACCACTATTACCTACCCGTTATTCAAGCGTTTTACCCATCTCCCGCAAGCCTATCTGGGTATCGCCTTTTCCTTTGGCATACCCATGGCTTTTGCCGCGACCCTCGGGCGAGTTCCGGCACTCGCCTGGTGGCTGATGCTGGCCAATGCCTGCTGGGTCGTCGCCTATGACACGGCCTACGCCATGGCCGACCGTCCGGATGACCTCAAGGCCGGAATCAAATCAACGGCCATTCTTTTTGGGCGTTTTGACCGCCACGCCATTGCCGGCCTGCAAGCTGCCATGCTCATCATTTTTTTCGGGATCGGCGTCGAGCAGGGCACGCATTGGCCTTATTGGATCGCTTTGGCGGGTGCCACTATTCTCGCGGCCTACGAGCAATCGCTGCTTGGCGGCGACCGGGATCAGGCGTTCCGTGCTTTTCTGCACAATAACTGGATTGGTCTGCTGCTATTCTGGGGGATTGTCGCGGGCCTGGCTCCGAGCGGGACATCCATAGTACCGGGAGTTCTATGAAGATTGACCATTTTTGGGGCCATCCATGCACGACCAGGTTGCTTTGAAAGCAACCATTGACAAACTTATACACAATTTACTCATACACAGAGACAAGCTTAGGCGATTCCGCTACGTCATTGGTGTCAATTATTAACATATTGTTTTTTATCTGTTTTTATTTTGCACCTTTTTTAGGCACCCACTCTAACGCGTTGAAGAACAGGGAGTCTGGGACTTTTCAAGATGTTCATACACAGACTTATCCACAGAAGTTGTGGGCAACTTCATGAACGCTGAAACGAACTGCGTCCAAGTGGCCGTTATGGTACCGCTCCGCCGCATCTTTTCTTACGCCCCGCCACCGGATGGCCATCTACAGCCGGGTATACGAGTACGGGTACCTTTCGGTAAAGGCAAGCGTGTAGGTATCGTTCTCGGTTATGCCAGTTGCCCGCCAGATATAACTCTGAAGACCATTGAGCAGGTCCTGGACGCGCATCCCATTTTACCCGTTGCCTTGCAGCAATTGATACAGTTCGGGGCGGCATACTACCACCACCCACTCGGTGATGCCTGGGCTACCGCCCTGCCGACCCTGCTGCGCCAAGGACGGCCGCTGCCAAAACCGGCTCCCTGGGGTTACCGCCTCAGTGCCACCGAAGCCCAGACGGCACCACGCCAGCCTGGAAAATTACAACAAGCGCTCCGGGAATTGCTCGTCACCACGAGTGTTGTGCCTGAAGCAGAAATCCCCAAAGAATTACGCCACATTTTACGACAGGCCATCCGGTGTGGCTGGATAGAAACGGTGACGGAAGTCATCCCATCTAAACCGGTGGTGCCCCCCTCCTCACACCGCCTGAATGCGGAACAAGAAAGCGCTGTAACGCAATTGCGCATGGCCAAAGGCTTTAAGGCGTGGTTACTGGAGGGGGTGACTGGCAGTGGTAAAACAGAAGTATATCTGGAAGCAATCCGACCTCATCTGGAATCCGGAGCACAGGCCCTCATTCTGGTCCCAGAGATCGGCCTCACCCCCCAACTCGTAGAACATTGCCAAACGCGTTTTGGCGAGCATCGCGTAGCCGCCCTGCACTCTGCACAAGGCGACAGCGAGCGTTTGCGCATCTGGGCAGCGGCAGCGACGGGGCAGCTTCAGGTCATCGTTGGCACCCGCTCGGCACTTTTCGTGCCCCTGCCCCGTCTTGCCATGATTATTGTCGATGAAGAACATGATCCCTCTTTTAAGCAGCAGAACGGCTGGCATTATTCGGCACGGGATCTGGCAATTCAGCGCGCGCGTCTGGAAAATATTCCCATTGTCCTCGGCTCTGCCACGCCCTCTCTGGAAAGCCTCTACAACGCGCAAAAGTGCCGTTATCGACACTTAGAGTTGCGCCAACGCGCCACTTCGGCCGATTTACCGAAGATGACCATCGTCCCACTGCGTCGCGAGAATCTGCAGGGTGGCATTTCCTCTACCCTGTTAACAGCGTGTAAGGAAACCTTGGAGGCAGGCAATCAGGTATTACTGTTCCTGAATCGTCGGGGCTACGCCCCGGCAATACTCTGCCACGATTGCGGCCATGTAGTGCAGTGCCCCCGTTGCAGCGCGCCCATGACCTGGCATCTTCAGCAGGAACGCCTCCGCTGTCATCATTGCGGTCACGAATCGCACTGGCCACAAGCCTGCCCCGCCTGCCGCAGTGCGGCGCTGATCACCGCCGGACAAGGCACGGAGCAATTGGAGGAAGTGCTTCGCCAGCGCTTTCCTCAGACCCCCATTTGGCGCATCGACCGCGACACATTGCATGATCGTGATGCCCTCACTACAGCGGTCTCCGACATTCGCCGGAATCGTGCTGCCATCCTCGTGGGTACCCAAATGCTGGCTAAGGGACATCACTTCCCGGCCGTCACCCTGGTCGGCGTTATCAATACGGATCAGGGTTTGTTCAGTGCTGATTTTCGCGCTCCTGAACGACTGTTGCAGACCGTTCTGCAAGTCGCAGGCCGCGCCGGCCGCGAAGAGCGACCTGGCCGGGTACTACTGCAGACCCATCTGCCCGAACATCCTTTACTGCAAAGCCTCGCTCAGGGCGACTACCGCCCTCCGGCCCAGGCACTCCTGGATGAACGCCGGGCTGCGGGGCTACCGCCCTTTGGATCCCTCACACTGCTGCGTGCCGAGGCGCACCAACGGTGGCGGGTAGACGAATTCCTGAGGGCCGCCTGCCAATGCGCACCGCCAGCCCTAGTGGAGATCAGCGGTCCGACGCCGTCGCTCATGGAGCGTCGTGCTGGTTTCGAGCGTGCAGAGCTTTGGATACAAGCACCAAGCCGGACCCAAATGCAGAAAGCGCTTAAGCTCTGGCTGCCACAGTTTGCCGAGCTTCACTCCGCCAGAAATGTTCGCTGGACGCTTGATGTGGATCCCTTACTGATTACCTGATTGCTTAGAAAGATATGATCTGACACACAACTTGCATCGGACTGTGGATATGTTATCCTTGGCGACGGCCAGTTGGGCCATCTTTGATTAATTTGGGGTGTAAAATGGCGGTTGGTACAGTGAAGTGGTTCAATGACAGCAAGGGGTTTGGGTTCATTACGCCGGAAGATGGCAAGGAAGATGT
>JAKAVW010000216.1 GCA_021827445.1 Pseudomonadota bacterium | reverse complement strand
CCGAGGCACAAGCCGCAGGCGCCGACCTGCTGGTGACGCCGGAGTTGGCCCTCAGTGGTTATCCCCCGGAAGACTTGCTCTTGCGTGCAGACTTTTTGCAGGTCTGCGACGCCGCTTTGCAGCGTCTCGCGACAGAAGCGCCTCTGGCCATGCTGGTAGGGCACCCGCAGCGTGAGCAGGAGCGCCTCTACAACAGCGCCAGTCTGCTGCGCGGGGGGCGGGTCGAGGCGGTTTATCACAAGCATTGTCTGCCGAACTATGCGGTATTCGATGAAGTGCGCTACTTCACGCCGGGGGCGCAGTCGCTGGTGTTTGCCTGTGCCGGACTGCAGTGTGGGGTGGCCATTTGTGAGGATGTTTGGTGCGGGCCGGGAGTGGCGCAAGCCGCTCAGGCCCAAGGCGCAGAACTGCTGCTGGTGCTGAACGCGTCGCCTTATCACCTGAACAAGCAGCGCGTCCGGGAAGATCAGGTGGGTGCCCTGGCCGCCCAGTGTCATCTGCCCACCGTTTATGTGAACCTGGTGGGCGGGCAGGATGAACTGGTCTTCGATGGCCAGTCCTTTGCGGTAGACCAGCACGGGCTATTGGCGCTGCGTGCACCCCAGTGTGAAGAGATGCTGGCGCTGCTGGATATCGACAAGGATCACGCCGATATCCGTTTACAGGCTGCCGGGCCACTGCGACCGCTGCCCGCAGAGACCGCCGAAGTCTACGCTGTACTGCGCCTGGGCGTGCATGATTATGCGGAAAAAAATGGCTTCCCTGGTGTGGTGCTGGGTCTGTCCGGCGGGGTGGACTCGGCGCTGACCCTGGCGATAGCGGTGGACGCCCTCGGTCCGGAACGGGTTCATGCCCTGATCATGCCCTCCCGTTATACGGCGGAGATGAGTATTGCGGACGCCGAAGCCGAGGCCCGGAGCCTGGGGGTGCGCACCGACACCATTTCCATCGAGGGGCCGTTCAATAGCTATCTGGAGACATTGGCGCCACTATTTGCCGGGCGTGCAGTTGATACCACGGAAGAGAATCTGCAGGCACGTATTCGCGCCGCGTTGCTCATGGCCTATTCCAACAAGTTTGGCCACCTGCTGCTGACCACCGGCAACAAGAGCGAGATTGCCGTCGGTTACGCGACCCTGTATGGCGACATGGCCGGAGGTTTCGCGGTGATCAAGGATTGCCCGAAGACCCTGGTCTATCGCCTCGCCCGTTATCGCAATAGCCTGGGTCCGGTGATCCCGGAGCGGGTGCTGACCCGGCCACCCTCGGCGGAACTGGCGCCGGATCAGCGTGATCAGGACAGTCTGCCCCCTTATGAGGTTCTGGATGCCATTATTGCCGCTTATGTGGAAGAAGACCGCAGTGCTGCGGAGCTCATTGCCGCTGGTTTTTCGGCGGAAACGGTGACGCGGGTGTTAAGGCTTATTGATCGCGCCGAATATAAACGGCGTCAGGCGGCGCCGGGTGTGCGAATCAGCGCCCGCGCATTTGGCAAGGATCGGCGTTATCCTATTACCAATGGCTACCATCCCTGGGAAGCCGTATTGTCAGCACGAGGAGCTTTACCATGAAAAAAATTGAAGCGATCATTAAGCCCTTCAAACTGGATGATGTGCGCGAGGCCCTTCAGGATCTGGGGCTGGCCGGTATGACGGTTACCGAGGTCAAAGGTTTTGGCCGCCAGAAGGGGCATACGGAACTCTATCGTGGCGCTGAATATGTGGTGGATTTTCTGCCCAAGCTCAAGCTGGAGGTGGTGGTTAGCGATGACATGGCCGACCGTGCGATTCAGGTGATCGAACAGGCAGCGCGTACTGGCAAAATCGGTGACGGCAAGATTTTTGTCAGTGCCGTGGAACGGGTCATCCGCATCCGCACCGGAGAAGAGGGCGAAGAAGCGGTTTGATTAAAGGGGCTGGGGGCTGGGCTGCAAGGCCCCCAGGGATGGCACTTACGATTTGGCGCTGCTACCGAGATCTGAGAGATATTTGCTCTTGGGGTAGTTATAGGCGAGGATCGCCGTCGTGGTCCGGGCCAGCTTTTGCAGGTTCAGGTGCTGGTAAGAACGGGCCAGATAATAGAGCGCTTCTTCCCGCGCCGAACTCAACTGGTAGCGGGCGATCACCGTGCTGCAGCGATTCGCCGAAGCCACATAAGCGTGGCGCACATAGTAAAACTTGCAGATTTCCAGATTGCGTTTACCGAGAATATTAATGATTTTGGCCATGCGTAAGCGGGCATCCGTAGCGTAGGCACTGTGCGGCCAGCGTATCGCCAGAGTATCCAGGGTAGTGAATGCTTCTTCGGCGGGTTTCGGATTCCACTCGGCACCCTGAATGGCCTGATAATAGGCGATGCCCTTCAGGTACCAGGCGTAATCCACATGAGGGTTGGCCGGGTGCAGCTTGATGAAACGTTCGGCCGCCGCTACCGCCGCCTCGGAATCCCCGCGCCGGTAATAACTGTATGCCGTATTGAGTTGCGCTTGTTCGGCATAAGGGCCGTAGGGATAGCGGGTCTCGAGATCCTCATATAGCTTGATGGCAGAACTGTAATCTCCGCGTTCCATGGCCTTTTGGGCGGGCTGGAACAACGTCTCGGCGGATTCGTGGCGATCGGCGGAACTGTCAGGTTTATTCGGGCTGCTGGCACAACCGGCGATCAGGGCGGTACAACACAAGGTAATGAGTATGCGTTTGCTCATGAAGGACAATAGTCTATAGTGGCGAACCATGAGTGACGATAGTACGGGTATTCCCATGATTTTGCCAGAGGAGCAGACCGGCCAGCGTCTCGACGCGGTGTTGAGCCAGTTGCTGCCGGAAACCAGCCGCAGTCGTATCCAGACCTTGTTGCGGGATGGCCGGATTCTGGTGGATGGTGTAGTCGAAAAGCCCAGCGCACGGATTCGCGGTGGTGAACAGGTAGAAATCAACTGGCCGGAGATCGAGCCCAGCACCTGGCTGGCCCAGGATCTGCCGCTGCATATTCTGTATGAAGACGCGGATATCCTCGTTGTGCATAAACCGGCAGGGCAGCTTACCCACCCCGGCGCCGGTCATGCCGACGGCACGCTGGTCAACGGCGTGCTGGCCCATGTGCCGGATAATGCTTACCTGCCCCGCGGCGGCATTGTCCATCGGCTGGACAAGGACACTACCGGCCTGCTGGTGGTGGCGAAAACCGAGATGGCGCGACAGTCACTGATCGACCAACTTGGTGACCATACCATGCACCGCGAATATCTCGCGCTGGTGATGGGGGCGATGACGGGTGGTGGCCGGGTGGATGCGCCCATCGGTCGCCATGCTCAGGATCGCCTGCGGATGACCGTGCGCGATGACGGTCGGCCGGCGCAGACCGAATATCGGCTGGTGGAGCGCTTTCCCCGTCACAGCTACCTGCGCCTGCGCCTGGCGACGGGGCGTACCCATCAGATTCGCGTGCATATGACGCACCTTGGCCACCCGCTGGTGGGTGATCCGGTCTATGGCGGGCGGATGATGGTGCCGCAAGGGCTGGATGAGGTTGCGCTGGCCCATTGGCGGCAGTTCCGCCGTCAGGCTTTGCATGCCTGGCGTTTGCGCCTCTATCATCCGGAAAGCGGGGAGCTGATGACCTGGGAAAGCCCGCTGCCTGAAGACATGACCGAATTGCTGACTTTACTGCGCCATGCGCGTAATGGCGACTGAAGAGGCTGGTTATTGGGTGCCGGACTGGCCCGTGCCCTACGGGGTACGCAGTGCCATCACCGTGCGTAGCGGTGGTGTCGGTCAGGGGGCCTATACATCATTCAATCTCGGCGACCATGTGGGCGATGCGCCGGAGGCGGTGGCACGGAATCGGGAACGGCTGCGGGCTGTACTGAAATTGCCGGGGGAGCCCCGTTGGTTGCGGCAGGACCATGGCACAGAGATCGCCACTCTGACGGCGGCGCCAGCGCGCTTTTTGGAAGCGGATGGTGCAGTCACCGCCATGCCAGGTGTGGTGCTGACGGTACTCACCGCGGATTGCCTGCCGGTGCTGGCTTGCGGCGGGGACGGTCGCCATATCGGTGTTTTTCACGCCGGCTGGCGCGGCCTGCTGGCGGGCATCCTGGAACGCGGCGTGGCGGCCATGCAGGTGGCGCCGGAGGATATTCTGATATACTTGGGACCCGCCATCGGGCCTGCGCATTTCGAGGTCGGGCCGGAGCTGCGGGCGGCTTTCCTGGCGGAGGATGCCGGGGCGGCAGAAGCCTTCCGCCCAGGACGTGGGGACCGTTGGC
This sequence comes from Pseudomonadota bacterium, assembly GCA_021827445.1. Lineage (GTDB taxonomy): Bacteria > Pseudomonadota > Gammaproteobacteria > Acidithiobacillales > Acidithiobacillaceae > Acidithiobacillus. The sequence continues at coordinate 1,304 of JAKAVW010000216.1, read as the reverse complement.
TCGCGAATATTTATGCACTGGCACGGCGGCGCTTGCAGCGGGCCGGCGTGCAGGCCATTTTTGGCGGTAATCTGTGTACGGTGGCGGACCCTGCGCGCTACTTTTCCTATCGGCGCGACGGCGTTACCGGGCGTATGGCTTCTCTGATCTGGAAGGAGGACGGTTAGCATGGCGACTTTGCAATATGCAGAATCGGCGCAGCGGGTCACGGACGCGGCGCAGATTGCCGCCACCCTGGCGCCCCTGGGTGTCACTTTGCAGGCGATTCCGCTGACCGGGGCGGGCGCGGCGGCGCTGCTGGCCCAGCCACAACTGGCTGCGGAGGCACAGGTGGCATTGCTGGCGGCCCTGGATGATGTCTTTCAGCGTTTGCAGCGGGAAAAGGGCTATCAGGAGCGGGATCTGGTCGTGCTGTATCCCGGGCATCCGCAGTTGCCGGAGCTCACCGCCCGCTTCCATCGTGTGCATACCCACGATGATGAAGAGGTTCGCTATATTGTGGACGGAGAAGGTGTTTTTGGCTTCGTTCTGGAAGACGGCGCACAAGTCGAGTTGACCGTGCAGGCGGGGGATTATATCCACGTCCCGGCGGACGTGGAACACTGGTTCCGCCTGAATGGTGCGCAGCGGATCAAAGCGGTGCGCTACTTCAGTGCGCGCGGTGGCTGGACACCGCATTATATGGATCGCGCCCTGCAGCATTTCCCCAACCCATGACGGCTTTTATTGAGGTCGATTACCAGTTTCCCGCCGGCGTAGACGCCCGGCGGCAGGCGCAGGCCATTGCCATCGGCCAGACTGCAGGGAGCTGGGATGCACGCTTTCAGCACCGGGAGGCGCAGTTGCGCGGCCATCTGGGGGAGGTGATCGCCATTGCCGAACTGGCGGCTGGGCGGCATCAGGCCACGGTGCGCTTCCCCGCCGCCAATGTGGATGGTCGTCTCGGCAGCCTGATCACGATGATTTTCGGCAAATACTCGCTGGCGGGTCCCGCCAAGGTGACGGCGATCCGTCTGCCGGAGCGCTTCGGACAGGCGCCGCGCTTCGGGCTGGATGGTATTCGTGAACGACTGGGGGTGCGGGAACGGCCCTTGGTCATGGCCATCTTCAAGCCGGCGCTGGGTCTGACGGCGGCGGACCATGCCGCGATTCTGGCGGAGGTTGCCGTTGCCGGGCTGGATGTTATCAAGGATGACGAAATCCTCCCGGACCTGCCGATGGCGGCGACCCTGGCGCGCTGGGAGGCCTGCGCGCCGGTGATCGAGGCGCGGCGTGATCAGACGGGTCGTGATTTGCTCTATGCG